>DASZUP010000999.1:0-20208 GCA_035547635.1 Pirellulales bacterium | reverse complement strand
GACGCTAGGGGACTTGCGAGAGCTGGCCTTGGCGCTGGCTCCGCAAATTGCCTGTGACGCTTGCGGCGAACTGCGGCTGACCGCCTTGCTGATCGAAGACGATCCGGCGGATTGGCCCGAGGCCCGCCGTTGCGAAGAATGCGGACAACTGATTCCCTCCGAACGGCTGGAAGTGTTTCCCCAGACGACTCTCTGCACGGCGTGCCAAGGCCGCGATGAGCGAGGCGAGCAGCGCGGCGAGGTGGAATACTGCCCCTCTTGCGGCTCGCCCATGGTCCTGCGTTTGAGCCGCGGCGCCGGCATTCGCCGCTACGTGATGGAATGTTCCGGCTGCGGAAGAGGTAGGTGAGCGGAGCTGGGAGCTCGGAACGCGGAATGCGGAATGCGGAGTTGGGCGGAGCCGAGCAGTTCGTATTCCCCATTCCGCATTCCGAATTCCGCATTGGCGCCGGTCGCCGGCCTCTATTTCGCTGCCCTATTTCCCGCGGCGTTTCGCCGAACCTCCCCTTCGCTGGCCGGGTCGTGTACAATGAATTCAGGTAATTCTTGCCTGAACATGAAAGGAACCGCGTGGCTATTTCCAGCATCGGTTTGCCGTCGTCAGCTTCACAATCCGGTCGTTCTCTGGAACTTGCGTTGGCTGCCGCGCGGACGGCGGCGGAAAACCGTGGACGCGACATCGTCGTGCTCGACATGCGGGAAGTGACTCCGGTTTTCGATTACTTCGTGCTGGCCACCGGCAGCAGCCGCCGGCAGTTGCACGCCATGAGCGAGGAAATCGACCATAAGCTGGAAGACGACATGGGCGACCGCCGGCTGGGTTTGGAAGGCTACCAGGAGAGTCGCTGGATTCTGCTGGACTACGGCGACGTGGTGATCCACTTGTTCGAACCCGAGGCCCGCGACTATTACGGCCTGGAAGATCTCTGGTGCGAGGCTCGCCGCGTGCCGGTCGAGTTGCCGCCCGGGACCGGTCTGTAGACGGTTTCCTGAGCTTTCGGCTGGCTGGTCCTGCGGCGCGTTTCTCCTGCCTGGCGTTCCGTCCTGTAGCCGCGGCGGCCCCGCCTCGCGTTGTGGAGCGTTGGCGGCTGGCGCCTCTATCTTGGCGCTTCCCTGGACTCGGTAGTTCGCCTTCTACAGGCAGCTTCTGCCGCCAGCCGTCCGTTTCGTCCTTTCCCTTTTGTGCTTCCTGCCTTATCTTCGCGGTGAACAAATTCCGTCACTGCGCGTCTCTTGATTTCGAAGGCCTGTCGCCATGAACCTGCTTGCCGAACTTCGCAACCGATTCACCGCCGCAATTTCCGCGCTGGCCGGCACGTCAGGGCTGTCGCCTGCGGAGCTGGCCGAGCTGGCGGACATGGTCCGACCCAGCCAGGATCCGAAGTTTGGCGACTACCAGGCCAACTGCGCCATGCCGCTGGGCAAGCGCTTGGGTCGGCCGCCGCGAGAGGTGGCGACTGAGTTGACCTCACACGTCAGCGTCAATGATCTTTGCCATCCGCCCGAGGTTGCCGGACCGGGGTTCATCAACCTGCGGCTGAAGGACGAGCGGCTCTCGGAGTTGCTGGCCGCCGCGGTTGGAGATGAACGGCTGGGCGTGGAAGCGGTTAAAGAACCCAAGACATACGTCGTCGACTTCTCGGCGCCCAACGTGGCCAAGCCGATGCACGTCGGTCACATTCGCTCGACGGTGATTGGCGATAGTCTGTACCGCACGCTCAAGTTCGTCGGGCATCGAGTGATCGGCGACAATCACATCGGCGATTGGGGCACGCAGTTCGGCATGATCATTTACGGCTTCCGTCACTTTCGCGACGAAGAAGCTTATCGGGCCAGTCCGGTCGACGAGCTGGCTCGGCTCTATCGCCTGGTCAACCAGTTGGTCGACTACCACGAAGGCCGCGAGAAACTGACCAGGCTGTTGGAGAAGGTCGTGCAGGACGAGCAAGCCTTCGAGCGCCAGGCTGCGCAAGGCGCCGCGGGCGACGCGCAGGCGCAGAAGAAAGCCGCCAAGACGCTCAAGAAGCTCGAGAGCGAGTTGTCGCAGTCGCGCAAGGAACTGGCTGGTCTGCAGGAGAAGCAGACGGCCATTGAAAGCAGTCCGAAGCTATCCAAACTGGCGGCCGAACATGCCGACATCGGCGCCGCCGTGCTGGGCGAAACGGCCCGGCTGCACAGCGGCGATGAAGAGAACCTGCGACTGTGGCGCGAGTTCATGCCCCCCTGCCTGGAAGCGATCGAGCAGGTCTATCGCCGGCTGGGCGTGACCTTCGACGTGGCGCTGGGCGAAAGCTTTTATCACGACCGGCTGGCCGGCGTGGTCGAGGATTTGCGCAACCGCGGCATTGCGCGCGAGAGCGACGGCGCGATGTGCGTGTTCTTCGAAGACAGCGACGTGCCGATGATCGTGCAGAAGCGCGACGGCGCCTATTTGTACGCCACGACCGACCTGGCCACGATCCAGTACCGCAGGGAAACGTGGTCGCCCGACGCCATGCTGTACGTGGTCGATCATCGCCAGAGCGACCACTTCAAAATGCTGTTCGCCGCCGCTCGCCGCTGGGGCTGCGACCAGGTCGAGTTCCAGCACATCAGTTTCGGTACGGTGCTGGGCGAGGACGGCCGGCCGTACAAGACGCGTTCGGGCGATACGGTCGGCCTGACCGGCTTGCTCGACGAAGCGGTGGCCCGCGCCGGACAGATCGTGGCCGCTAACGACGACGCGAAACGCGACGGACCGGAACTGTCGGCCGAAGCGCGGGCGGAGATCGCGGAACGCGTTGGCATCGCGGCGTTGAAGTATGCCGACTTGTCGCAGAACCGCACCAGCGATTACACGTTCAGCTATGACAAGATGCTGGCCATGAACGGCAACACGGCCACGTACATGCAATACGCGTACGCCCGGGTGCGGAGCATCTTTCGCAAAGGCTCGATTGACGTCGACGCCTTGCGCGCAGGCGGCGCGGCTATCCGGCTTGATGCGCCTGCGGAGCGCGCCTTGGCCGTATCGATTCTGCGCTTTTCGGAAGCGCTGGAGTTTACGCTGGTCGATTACCGCCCCAACCTACTGACGACCTACTTGTTCGAGCTGGCCAACGCCTACTCGACCTTCTTCGAGCAATGCCCCGTGCTGAAGGCCGACTCGCCGGAACAGCGCGACAGCCGGCTGTTGCTCTGCGATCTCACGGCCCGCACGCTCAAGCAGGGTTTGGCGCTGTTGGGCATTGAAGTTGTCGAGAAGATGTAATCGCCCGCGAAGCTCAGAACGGCCCGGTGCGAACGCTGCGGACTACGGGGAGCGAGCGGCGGGGCTGGCGCGGAACAACCGGCGCCGGCTCGTCTTCGAGGTCGGCCAGAACCTGCGAGAGCGTTCTTAACGCGTAGCTGGTGACGATGAACGAATGGCCTTCGCTCAAATAGGGCGACTCGCCCGGATTGCGCCAACTGCCGTCGCCGCGCTGCTGTTGAATGAGTCGCTCGGACAGTTCCGCCCGCCAATCGTGACTGGTTCCTTGGCCGTCAACGAGTTGATCCTTGCCCAGACGCGTCATGGCGCGAGCGAACTCAAAGTAGTAGCGATACAGCCCTGCCGTCCGTTCGGCGGCGCCAGGATGGAGATCGAGCGTGTAGTGGCGTTCGAGCCAGCCGACGGCGGCCTGGATACGGACATCGTCCGCTTTAACGCCGGCGGCCAGCAGGGCGGTCACCGCCGCGCACGTGGCGCCGGCGTTAGGCCGGGCATTGAGCGCCGAGTGCGTCTCGCAGAAGCCGCCGCACTCCATCCGCCGCCGCGAATGTTTCTCGCCCTCGGATTCTCGAAGTTGGCGCCGCGTGATGTACGCGGCTGCGCGCTGCACGTAAGGGTCATGCGGGTCGACGCCGGCGCCGAGCAACGCCTGCAGCGCCAGCGCCGTATGCAGCAGGTCCGGCTCGCCTTGGGCCGTGCGGCCCGTGCCGCCGATCCAGTCTTGTTGCTCCTCGCTTGCTCTGTCTTCGCTCCATTGGGCGGCGCGCAGCGCGGCGACGGCGCGCCGGGCGGAAGCGCGGCCGAGCCCGACGGTTCGATTCGCGTTCAAGGCCGTCAATGCGCACGCCACGGTGCGCGCGTCACAATCCTCCAAGGGCGTCTGCTGGAGCCAATGCATCAGCCGTTGAAAGCCTTGCACGGCCAGCGGATGATCCGGCGCGGCGACTCCGTTGGCCGACAGCGCGGCCAGGACCGACGCCGTCAAGTCGATGGACGCCGGGTCGTGCGGCTCGAACTCCAGGGCGGCGATCCAGACGGCTCTCGGCCCGACATCCGCTGCCGCCCGTTCGGCTCGCGGCAGACGTTGGGTCGCCGCCGGCGCCACGAGCACCAGGGCAGGCAACAAGAGAAGGCCCAAGCCGACGATCGGCCGTTTCGAAACGAGGCGTCTCAGTCCGCCGCCAGCTGTCATCGCAAGGCACTCCTTGAGCGAATCGGAATAAGAAAGGGCGGAGCGCGGAGTTCCGGCCCCGTGACAGATTGCAGATTGCCAGGCGCCTCTTCCGTTTGTCTCCGCGCCTGCAGCCGCTGGACTGGATCGCGTCCCGTGCCCCGTACCTGCTAAAGCAAAGCCCGGGCCAAATGGCTACCGCTTGCCAGAAGCAGTTGGGTTCAGGCGGTTTACAGCAGCGCGGCCTGGGTGCGGTGGCGAATTTTTCGACGTCTCTGGCGACAAAGTCGCCACGCCTTGCGGCGCGCCGTTTTGCTCGCTGCTAGGGCTCTCGCGGGGCGGCGATTGAGAAAGGGCGCCGTTTGGCGGTCAAGGGACATGAAGTTTTGCTCGATCATTCGATTGCGAGGCCTTCGGCAGCGAATGAGGCGCTTTGCGGAGCTTTTCGGTCGAGCAGCCCGGACAGACAGCCGAAGTGGAGCGTGTTGAGCTTCTCGAGGAGTCTTTCTCCCTGGCGTCGATAACGCTCGGGCGCCGCGGCCATGGCCAGTTTCGCATGCCTGCGGGCTTTGGCGGTCTGCTGCGTGTCTTCGTAGAAGCGAGCAAGCAGGAAGTGCGTGTCGGCCGTGGGCGACAAGGCCAGGAGTTGCAGGTATGCGGATTCCGCTTCCGCGTAGCGGCCGGACTTCCGCAGGCAGTATGCCGCGCCGGTCGTCGCCTGGGCCAAACCGGCCGTACGCTGCGGCGAAGGCGGCGCAGATTCCCAGGCCCGTTCGGCGGCCTGGTAACACGCCAGCCCCTCGCGCCAACGGCCGTTTGTCTCCTGGATGGTTCCGCACAGATTCAAGGCAGGCGCCGAATGCAGCCACTCCGGCCAGAGCTGCAAGGCGTCCAATGCCGCGTCCGTCCGCCCCAGCATGGCCAGGTCGCGAACACGGTCCAATCGCCGGCGCTCGGCGGCGTCCGCCGCTAAGGGGCGTGCGACGCGCGCTTCGAGATCTCGCGTCGCCTGACCGACGGCAGCCGCCAGAGACCGCAGCGGCCGCCCGTCGAATTCTGCGCCCGGCGTCAGCAGCAGCATGCGTTGCGTCAGCGCGTGCGCCTCCCCGATTCGAGACTGTTCCAGCAGGTTTTGCAATTCAGCCGCGTCGTGCCGGCGGCGAGCATCGAGATAAGTCGACGGCATGAGCAGCAGCGCCGCCACTGCGAACAATCCGGCGGTCGCCTGCCGTTGCGGCTGTCGTCTCAGAGGTCGACCGACAAACGCGGGCCAGGCCAAAACGAGCGCCGTATCCAGCGTGATTGCTAACGCCGCGCGAACGAGCGCGGCGCCGAAGGGAACGAGCGCTGATAGCCGGGCGGTCTCTGCGGACGCGGCCGCGACCAGCAACGCCAGGGCGCCGCCAAGGCAGGCCGTCGACAGGCGCAACAAACCGCACTGCGCAACGCGGCGCTGGGCGGCAGCGGCGCTGATCGCCGCCAGGGGAAGCGCGCTGAGGAAATAGACCGCGGCCACGTCGGGCCAGACGTAGGGAAACGCCATCCGCTCTGCAGCCCCCAGGCCGGCGCTTTGCGCCATGAGGTAGACGCCCGCGCCGATCAGCCCGGCGGCCAGGATTCTTGGAGAGCCGAGCGATGGACTCTCGACCCATGAACCATGCCGAGCCTTCACGCCGTTTGTCATCGCCCGATCCTCGCCGTCGTCAACGTAGCAGCCGCCGTGGATCCGGGCCGCTGCCTCCAAATCAACCCGTCGTAGGCATAGTGTAAAAACGCCGCGATGACGTTGAGCAGCAGCCAGCCATTCATCAAGTGCTGATCCAGCAACCAGCCGGCGGAGCCCAGGGCGACGATGAACAGCCCCAGCACGAGTCCCCAACGCGGCGCAAGGTAACCCAACATGCCCAATCGCGACGGTCCCAATCGCGACGGTGCGGCCGAATTCCTCTTTGCGACCGACCAACTGACGACCGCCAGGTATTCGACTGCGTGAAACAAGGCGGAGGCCGTGGTCAGAGAAAGCACCAGGTCCGGCCGTCCGGCGTGCACGGCCCACAACAAACTCAGATACAGCGTGCAGACGCTGGCAAGATATGCCGTCGAGCTCCAGCCGCCGCGGGCATTCAGCGTAAAATTGTTGAAAAGCAGGGCCAGAGCCACGGCCGCGGCGATCCAGTCGAGCGTTTGCAGCCGCGTTTGCCAGGCGACTTCCGACCAGGCCGCCAGCGCGACGCGTGCAATGACATAGAGCAGGAACGCCCGCAGGAACAATTTCTCCCAGACGACGGCGCGCTGGGGCATCGAGCAGTTCAGCCGGCAGTAGATGCGGTAAATGCCGTGATGTTGCGCCGCAAAGTGCCAGGCGTTCCAGAGATAGTCCACGGCCAGCAAGCACGTCAGTGCGCCGGCGGCCAGGCGAATGCCAACGCAGACGGCAGTCACGAGGGCCGCGATGGCCAGGAATGCGCTTTTGCGCGCGCTGAATCGCTCGCGGTCCAGGAACACGATCAGCAGCGTCACCCAGCGATGCGGAGTGGTCGCATAGTAAACTTGCCAGAACTGCAGCCCTGCTCGGCCTTCGAACCCGTCGTTCCATTGAACGAGCAGCAACAACGGCCAGGCGACATTGGCAACGAGCAACAGATCGAACCACGGTGCGACGAGCCAGCGGCGCCGTTTGCCTGCCGGTTCAACGGACGCAACATCGGCGCAAGACGCAACGCTAGCGAGTTCGAGCCGGACATCGGCCGTCATCCGACTCAGTCCTATAGCCGCTTCAATTCGAGGTTCAGCTCGTTATCTGAATTCGCCTCGATGCGCGCCGTCAGCGGCGAGTTTTGACGGTCGGAGTAAATAGCCGGGATCCGCTCGTCTTCCGCTACCACCGAGATCGGGCCGGACGCAACCGCCTGGCCGTCTTCCGACGCATCTGGTTCTTTGACGACGACCTGCGTCACTACGACGCGGAACTCGCCGGGCATGGAACCGTCTCCTTCTTCGTAGGTCGTCAGAGTAAAGGCGCCGTCTGGCTTGATCTCGGCGCCGGCCGTCTTGCCTTGCTGACCGCCGGTTGCAATCAGGGCGATCGAGCCGCCGCCCGCCATCGGTTTGCCTTCAAAAGTCAGTCGACCGTGGACGGGATAGACGGCGACCCGGTCTGATTGGCCGCAACCGGGAGAAACGAGCGCGACGGCCGCCGCCGCGAATATGAGGAATGCTTGTTTGATTGCCAACATGTCGAGCGCCCTATGCTTGTAGAACCGAAGGGATCCGAAGCAATGCCGGACCGTTGTGAATGCGTCAGCGAAGGAATCCAGGTCTGTCCCTCTCAGCGGTCAGAAATCGCCGACCGATTCGCTGCCGCCGCGACTGGCCAAGCTCTGCCAGATCGTGAGGTTGATGTTGTCCGAAAAGAAGCGAACGCTGCCGTCCGCCATGCCGCCTTGAACCCCGCCGGGATGATAGCTGCGCGCCGCAGCGAACAAACTGGCATAGGCGCTGCTGGTTACGCAGGGCATGTTTTCCGGCAGATAACTGCGGCAGCCCCAGATGGCGTCGGGCACGGCCGAGTTCGGGCCTGTCTGTGCGCTGAACACGTCTCCGCCCATCGTGGCATAGCCCCAAGTGCCGCGGACGTCCTGGTAGGAGGGGCCGCTCGTGTTGGGCAGGCGATACCTCAGCTCGCTCAAGGCTAACGTGTTGCTCGTGCCATCAATGACGTCCGGAATGCGGACCTTGGAGTTGTTTCCGTAAATTCCGCCCAGCGCCGGATTGTTCGTATCCGCCTGGCCGTAGCCTCCTTTCCCGTAAGAGGCCGCATAGTTGCCGCGCGCCAGGTTTTCCATGTTCGTGCCGTTGGACATTTGCTCTTCGGAGAGCGGATGCGAAGGGCAGTCCATCGCCGGCAAATGCGTATTGCCGATCGGCGTGGCGGCGTAGGTTCCGTTGCCGAACCAATCGACGACTTCCGGCCGTTGTTCGACGATCTTCATGAAATTGCTGTACAAGGTCGGCTGTTCGATGTAGGGCAGGATCAAGCAGATCCAGGGGCCGCCCATGCCGGGCGCCCCGCTGCCGTTTTTTCCGTTGGGATCGTCGCCGATCGGATTGATGACTCCCGAGGGGAACGAGCCCTGGACGGACTCGTAGTTCTGCGCCGCCAGGCCCAGTTGCTTCAATTTGTTCGTGCACTGAGTCCTGCGCGCCGCCTCGCGCGCCGCTTGCACTGCAGGCAGCAACAGTGCGATCAGAATGCCGATGATGGCGATCACCACCAGCAGTTCGACGAGCGTAAAGCCGCGGCGAGTTTCATCCGGTTTGACGGCGCCGCTGCCGCCCGGCTTGCGGACACGATTTACGTTCAACATGGAACTCTCCTGACAAGGCTTCCGGCGAGAGGCGCTCGCCGAAACGGCGCCGATCGCCGGAATGAAAAAAGAGCCAGCCCTTACTTCGGCTCGCGCGCCTTGGTGCGCGCAAAATACGATGCGCCTTCCCCGACGACGCGTATGGCAGGGCAAGTTAGCAGCCGTTTATTAAAGGGCCGCCAAAGAGACGTGAGTTCTCGATGAGCAGCGGGAGCAATTAAATAAGCCAACTGCCAGGAAAAAAGATGCGCCACGGCGCTTTGGCGTCAAGCGTCGCATTCGCGCCGGCTGATCGTACCCGGCTGGCGATAAGTGGAATTGTCGCGCCGCCGGTTCAGACGCCGATGTCTTCGTTCCAAAGCTCGGGGCGCGCCGCGATGAAGTCGCGCATCAACTGGATGCATTCGGCGTCGTCCACGACCAGCAGATCCACGCCGCGCGAGCGCAAATAATCCTCGGGCCCGCGAAAGGTCTCGTGCTCTCCGATGACGATCCGCGGGATCTTGTAGAGCAGCGAGGCGCCGCTGCACATATCGCACGGCGAGAGGGTCGAGTAGAGCGTGGCCCGACGGTAGTCGTCCGCTTTCAACCGGCCGCTATTTTCCAAACAGTCCATTTCCGCGTGCAGAATGGCGCTGCCGTGCTGCACGCGCCGGTTATGCCCGCGGCCGACGATCTTGTCGTCGATCACCAGCACGGAACCGATCGGAATGCCGCCTTCGGCCAGGCCCTGTTTCGCCTCGTCGATGGCGGCGCGTAGAAAAGCATCGCTCACGTGTCTTGCTCCGATGGGCAGGCGTGTCCCTGACTCATTCTAGCCTGTTAAAAGCCTGAGGGGATGCGGCGCTGCATTGCCGCTGCGACCGGGCCTGACCTCTCCGGAGCTTCTGGGCGGATCGGCCCGCCTTGCGCCGTTGCGGATTGCCGGCCAATCACGCGATGTGCCGATTTTTGCGGACATTCCGCTTGACGGAAAGTTCGCTTTGCTGCGGGGTTTCCCGGCTTGCAGTGGCGGCATTTTGACCGACTTTAAGCGTTGATCCGGGCGCCGGGCGGGCGTCCTGCGGCAACTCGTGCCGCGCCAAGAAAAAAATTCTCGCCGACGACTCGCGGCCTTCCGATACGTAGAATTACTGATAGAGAGCTTAAGGAAGGCTGTCGAGCGACGGATCGCATCGGACGGGTTTTACCGAGTGAGACGCTGTTTCCCGACCTGCGGTTCTCGTGATGAAAACGCTGATTACCGGCGCCAATGGTTTTATTGGCAAACATCTGGCGCAGAATCTGTTGGCAAGAGGGCACGACGTCCGCGGCATGGTGCGCCGCGAGGCGGCCCGCAAGGATCTGGAATCCTTGGGCGTCGAGGTCGTCCGAGGAGACGTGACGCAACCGGAGACGCTCGCCTCGTGTTTGCAAGGGGTCGACACGGTCTTCCATCTGGCCGGCCTGGTCAAGGCGCTCAGCTACGAAGAGCTGTTGAAGGTCAACGCTGGGGGCGTGGACAGCATCGCCCGGGCTTGCGCGCGGCAGCAGACGCCGCCCGTGTTAGTGCTCGCCTCGTCGCTGGCCGCCAGCGGCCCCGCGCCGGGCGACGCTCCGCGCAAAGAAGTCGATCCTCCTTGTCCGGTATCGAACTACGGCCGCAGCAAGCGCGCCGGCGAACTGGCGGCCGAGCGCTGGGCGGCGGAAATGCCCATTACCATTGTGCGGCCGCCGATCGTATTCGGCGAAGGTGATCCGAATACATGCCAGATCTTTCGTCCGATCGCCCATCACGGTCTGCATGCGGTTCCGGGCCGCCAGACGCGGAAGTTCTCGGTCATTCACGCCGACGACTTGTCGGAAGCGCTAATCCTGGCTGCTGAACGCGGGGCACGCCTGCGTGCGGCGGAAGGTCGCGATCCGGGCGAAGCGCAGGGGTATTACTTCGTCGCCGGCGACGAGAACCCGTCCTACGACGAACTGGGGCAACTCATTGGGCGCGCGGTGGGCCGAGACCACGTGCGCATCATCCATGCGCCCGACTGGCTGAGCCGCTGCGCCGGAGCAATCAGCGAGCTGCTCGCCCATATTCGCCGCCGACCCGGCATTTTCAATCTCGACAAGGTGCGCGAAGCCACGGCCGGTTCCTGGATCTGCTCGGCGGACCGCATGCGCCAGGAGGTCGGCTTTCACGTTGGCGCCTCGTTGCTGGAGCGGCTGCAGCAGACGGCCAACTGGTATTTGCAAAAAGGCTGGATCTGACGCATTCCGCCGCAGCGGATGCCCAAGACCGCGGCGCCTCGGCCCTTGCGCCGGGCCCTTGCGCCGATTGCGCCCGTGCTGAGATTTGTCGTAAAGCCGGACTCTCGCGAGCCTTGATGACCGTCGCTCGGCGGGCCGCCGGCTTGGCATGCGAGTTGCGTTTCAGGCGCCGAGCAGTGCCATTATCAGGGCGAGCCTTTGCTGACGCGGCGCTATCGGCGCCGCGTGGACGTCTGGCTTGCGTTGCCTCGGCTCGCCGCGTCCCGTCGGCGCTCCACGCGGCTCGTAAGCGGGCGAGATGCTCGCGCTGCGGCTCGGCGCTGGGCGTTTCGGTCGGCATCAAAGTCAGACTTTGCTGAAAGCAGCGGAAACATGAATAACACGGTCGTGGCGGACGCGGGCGGTTTGGTGTGGCCGGTCGACGAAATCGGTCGACTCGCGGCCGGCGACGGCAACCCGGGCCAGACATTGAAAAATGTCGTGAGCCTGATTCAGCGTCAATTCCAGACCGACGTTTGTTCGGTCTATTTGTTGGAGCCCGATCGTTCGCACCTGGTGCTGGCCGCTACGATCGGTCTGCGCGCCGAGAGCGTGGGACGCGTGCGTATGCGGCTGGACGAAGGGCTTGCGGGGCTGGCGGCGCAGCAACTTCAGCCGTTGATGGTCGAAGATGCGAAGCTGCACTCGCGATACAAGCATTTCAGCGAGGCGGGCGAAGAGGCGTATCGTTCGTTCCTGGGCGTTCCGCTGTTTGATCGCGGGCTGCTCGTCGGCGTACTGGTGGTGCAAACCGCCGAAGCTCGCACATTCTTGCCCAACGAGATCCACGCCCTGGTCGCCGCCGGCAACCAACTGGCGCCGGCCGTCGGCGAAGCCCGCGTGCTGGAGCAGTTCGTGGCGCCGACCTATCAGCGGCTGCGTACGCTGGCCGCCAACTTGTGGTGGAGCTGGGACGACGAAGTCGTCAGGCTGTTTCAAGATCTCGACCCGGTGCGCTGGCGTCAGTTGGATCACAATCCGATTGCGCTGCTCAATGAATTGCCGATCGAACAAGTCGAGGAGCGGGCCCGGCAATTGGTGCTTCACAGCCGCATTAATTACGCTTATCGCCGCCTGCAGGAATACCTGGGTTCGCAAAAAACCTGGGGCGCGCGGCACGCGGGCGTGCTGTGGGCCCGGCCCGTGGCCTACTTTTCCGCCGAGTTCGGCCTGCACGAGTCCGTGCCGATCTACTCCGGAGGACTCGGCATCCTGGCCGGGGATCATATCAAGAGCGCGTCGGACCTGGGCATTCCCCTGGTCGGCGTGGGGTTGTATTACGACCAGGGCTATTTCCGCCAGCGGCTCGACGCGGAAGGCTGGCAGCATGAGGATTACATCGACGTCGACAGCCGATTGTTGCCGATCCGTCCGGCCGTCGATCGGACGGGCCAGCCCATTACGGTCCACATCGAGACGCGCACCGGCGAAATCGCCGCCCGCGTGTGGCAGTTGACGGTCGGTCGCAATATGTTGTTGCTGCTCGATTCCGACGTCGAAGGAAACGCGCCGGAAGACCGCGAGCTGACGGCCCGCCTGTACGGCGGCGACCATCGCGTCCGCATCCGTCAAGAACTGCTGCTGGGCGTCGGCGGCGTGCGCGTTTTGCGGGCGCTGGGCATTTCGCCGGGCGTGCTGCACCTGAACGAAGGCCATAGCGCGTTCGCCGTGCTGGAACAGGTCCGCTTGCGGATGGGGCACGAAGGCTTGAGCTGCGAAGAAGCGATGCGCCGCGTTGCACGCCGTGTCGTATTCACTACGCACACCCCGGTGCCGGCCGGTCACGACCGCTTCAGTTCCGATTTGATCGAAGAGCATCTGGGGCCGCTGCGAGATGCGATGGGCTTGAGCCATGAGGATTTGATGGCGCTGGGCCGGGTCGATTCGTACAACCCGAGCGAAGACTTCTGCATGACCGTGTTGGCGCTGAAGGCTTCGCGGCGCGCCAACGCCGTGTCGTCGTTGCACGGCGAAGTCTCGCGCGGCATGTGGCACTGCTTGTGGCCGGCGCGGCTGGAGGAAGAGACGCCGATCGGCCACATCACCAACGGCGTTCACATTCTCTCCTGGCTGGCGCCTCAGATGCACCAGGTCTACGACCGGCATCTGGGACCTGACTGGCCCGAGCGAGGCCGTGAGCAGCGCTTTTGGGAGCTGGTCGAGAACATCGACGACGGAGAACTGTGGGAAACGCACCAGGCGCTCAAGTCTCGCTTGCTCGACTTCGTGCGGCGCCGTGCGGCCGCCCAGGCGCAGCGCCGCGGCGAGCCGGCCGAGACGGCCGACCAGTTGCGCCGCGCGCTGAACCTCGACGCACTGACCATTGGCTTCGCCCGCCGGTTTGCCACCTACAAGCGCGCCAGCCTGATCATGGACGACGTCGAGCGGTTGGCGGCGCTGGTCAACGACGCCCAGATGCCGATTCAATTCGTGTTCGCCGGCAAGGCCCACCCGAAAGATCAGCCGGGCAAGCAGGTCTTGCAGCGGATCGCCCGCCTGGCGCGAGACCCCAAGTTCCTTGGCAAAGTGGTGTTCGTCGAAGACTATGACATCAACGTCGGCCGGCACCTGGTACACGGCGTCGACGTGTGGCTGAACAACCCTCGCCGCCCGCTCGAAGCTTCGGGCACCAGCGGCCAGAAGGTGGTGCTCAACGGCGGCTTGAACCTGTCGATCCTCGACGGCTGGTGGGCCGAGGCCTATGACGGCGCCAATGGGTTTGCCATCGGCGGCGGCGATACCCATTGTTCCACGGAACTGCACGATGCGCGAGACTATGAAGCCCTGCAGACCGTGTTGCGGGACGAGGTGATTCCGCTATATTACCAGCGCGATCAGGATGGGATGCCGCGGGCTTGGATTCGACGCATGAAGCGAGCCATCCGAACGCTCGGCTGGCGGTTCAGCGCCGATCGGATGGTGATGGATTACGTGCTCAAGGCCTACATCCCCGCTGCCGGCGGGACGAGCAGCGACATGAGCCGCATGTAATCCATCGGAACGGGCGGAACGCGGCATTTTCGAGCTGCAAGCGGACTGGCTTGCAGTTCAGTTTGTGAATGGGATGGTTGCCGCGTCGAAAACAGTTCGCCCAAGGGAAATATCAACGGTTTCGCCTGAGGAGGCGCCGATGACAAATCGGCATGCCAGTTGCGGCCCCTTCCCGGCGACCAATGAATCGGTTCTTGTTCAGCCGGCGATCGCCAAGGCGGCGCGCCTGGCCGCCCGGTTTTCGTGCACGGAGTCGCCCCATGCTGGATCTGAATCGGCGTCATGCTTCGGCGCCCCACAGCAGATTGATTAAAGCTTCCCAACAAAGTGCGACTCCGGCCGACGCTCCGATGGATTTCAGCCGCTACGAGACGGAGGGGTTCTACGACGAGATCTTCGCTGCCAACGGCATCCCTCGTCCGCACGGCCAGGTGCTGCTGGAACGCTTAAGGACCTTGTCCGACGGCGAGTTACAGCGACGTCAAACGGCCGCCGATCTGGCGCTGTTGAACATGGGCATCACCTTCAACGTCTACGGGCACGAGGCCGGGACGGAAAAGATCTGGCCGTTTGACATTGTGCCCCGAATTATCGAAGGCGCCGAATGGGCCATGATCGAGCGCGGCCTGAAACAGCGGATCCTGGCGCTCAACCTGTTCATTGACGACATCTATCATGATGCCAAGATTGTCAGCGACGGCATCGTGCCGGAATGGCTCGTTTCGTCGGGCAAGTGCTTCCGGGGGCCCTGTCACGGGCTGAATCCGCCGCGCGGCATCTGGTGCCACATCACCGGCACCGACCTGGTGCGCGACAGCTCGGGGCAGATGTATGTGCTGGAAGACAATCTCCGCTGTCCCTCCGGCGTTTCCTACGTGCTGGAAAACCGCGAGGTCATGAAGCGGACTTTTCCTCAAGTTTTCGACGGCGTCTCCATTTTGCCGGTCGAAGAGTATCCCGAACAACTGCTGCAGATGCTGCAGTATATCGCTCCGGCGGGCGTGAGAGACCCGAACGTGGTGGTGCTGACGCCGGGCATCTACAACTCGGCTTACTTCGAGCACTGCTTTCTGGCCTTGCAGATGGGCGTGGAGTTGGTGCAAGGCTCGGACCTGGTCGTCTCCGACGGTTACGTGTACATGCGTACGACCAGCGGTCTGGAGCGGGTCGACGTGATTTACCGTCGCATTGACGATGACTTTCTCGATCCCCGCACTTTCCGGCCCGATTCCTGCCTGGGCGTCCCCGGACTGATGGAGGTTTACCGGGCCGGCCGAGTGGCCCTGGCCAACGCGCCAGGCACCGGCATTGCCGACGACAAGGCCGTCTACGCGTACGTGCCGCAGATTATTCGCTACTACCTGGATCAGGAAATCATTCTGCCCAACGTCCCGACGTACGTCTGCGGCGATCCGAAACAGTGCGAGCACGTGCTGGCCAACCTGGACCAATTGGTGATCAAACCGACGAACGAGTCGGGCGGCTATGGGATCATGCTTGGTCCCCGCGCTTCGCAGGCGGAACGCGATCAGTACCGCGAGTTGATCCGCCAGCGGCCGCGAGACTATATCGCTCAACCGATGTTGTCGTTGTCGCGCGTGCCGACGATTGTGGACGATCATCTGGAGGGGCGGCACGTCGATCTGCGGCCTTACATTCTCTACGGCAAGGATATTTACGTATTGCCGGGCGGGCTGACGCGGGTGGCGTTGAAGAAGGGTTCGCTGGTGGTCAACTCATCGCAGGGAGGCGGCAGCAAGGACACCTGGGTGTTGAGGGAAGGCTATCAACCCGGCGCGGCGAGTCCGCAGGAGGACGCCTCGTGCTGAGCCGCGTCGCCGATTCGATTTTCTGGATGAGCCGCTACATCGAACGCGCGGAGAACGTGGCGCGGTTCATCGACGTCAACCTCAACCTGTCGATCGATCTTGGCCCCGGCATGGGCAAGCAGTGGGCGCCGCTGATCTTCATTACCGGCGACGAAGCCAGGTTTCGCGAGCGCCACGGGGAGTTCGATCAGGCCAAGGTGATTGAGTTTCTCACGTTCGACGCCCAGAACCCGAACTCAATTCTTTCCTGCCTGAAGCAGGCCCGGGAAAACGCCCGCACGGTGCGCGAGATGATCTCGTCGTCGATGTGGGAAGAGCTCAACAAGTTCTATCTGATGGTCCGCTCGGCGGCCGCCAGCGCGGCCGATCTGCAGACGGCGTTCGAGTTTTTCGAGCGGGTCAAGCAGGCCAGCCATTTGCTGGCGGGCATCACCGACGCCACGATGTCGCACAACGAGGCCTGGCATTTCGGCCGCATGGCCCGGTTCGTGGAACGGGCCGACAAGACCTCGCGCATTCTGGACGTGAAGTACTTCCTGCTGCTGCCGACCGTGGCCGACGTCGGCACTCCGCTCGACACCATCCAGTGGTCGGCGCTGTTAAAATCGGCCAGCGCGCTCGAAATGTACCGCAAGCGGCACGGCCGGATTACGCCCCGGCAGGTGGCCGACTTTTTGATTCTTGACCGCGAGTTTCCGCGTGCTATGCATTTCTGTCTGGTCAAGGCCGAGGAGTCGCTGCTGGCGATCACCGGCACGCCGGGCGGTACGTTTCGCACTCCGGCGGAACAGAAGCTCGGGCGTTTGCGCGCAGAATTAGATTATCTGCACGTCGATGAAATCATCGCCGGGGGCTTGCACGAGTTCATCGACCGTTTCCAGATCAAACTGAATCAGGCGGGCGAGGCCATCTCTGCCACCTTCTTCGCGCAGCCGGCGGCGGACGGCGACGCGGCGGAAAGTTTTCTGACCGGCGGTTCTCCGGCCCCCAGCGGCGCCAGGCAATCGCAGTCTCAGGAATTGAAGTGGTCCGCCAACGCCTGATCGGCAGTTCCAATTAATCCCTCCCAGAGTGTCGCATGCCGATCCGCGTCGCCCTGAATCATCGCACCGTTTACCAGTACGATCGCACTACGGCGCTGTTTCCGCAGGTGGTTCGCTTGCGGCCGGCGGCGCACTGCCGCACGCCCGTCTTGAGCTATTCGCTCAAGGTGCATCCGCAGACTCACTTTTTGAACTGGCAGCAAGACGCGCAAGGCAACTACCTGGCGCGGCTCGTGTTTCCAGAGGCCAGCGACCGCCTGGCGATTGAAGTCGATCTGGTGGCCGAGATGACGGTCATCAATCCGTTCGATTTCTTCCTGGAGCCGGCGGCTGAGAACTTCCCGTTCGCCTACGACGCCGGACAAGCGGAGGAGCTCAAGCCGTTTCTGGCCTGCGAACCGGCCGGACCGGAACTGGGCGCTTATCTGGAAGGCATCGATCGCTCGCCGGCCCGCACGATCGACTTCCTGGTGGCCGTCAACCAGGCGCTGCACCGTCGCATCCGTTACCTGATTCGGATGGAGCCCGGCATTCAGAGCTGCGAGCAGACGCTCTCGCTCGGCAGCGGCTCGTGTCGCGATACGGCCTGGCTGCTGGTGCAGATTCTGCGGCGACAAGGCCTGGCCGCCCGGTTCGTATCGGGCTACCTGATCCAATTGGCCGCCGACGTCAAATCGCTCGACGGCCCGAGCGGACCCGAGCAAGACTTCACCGATCTGCACGCTTGGGCCGAGGTTTACCTGCCCGGCGCCGGCTGGGTCGGGCTCGATCCGACCTCGGGCCTGTTCGCCGGCGAAGGGCACATTCCGCTCGCTTGCAGCGCCGAGCCGAACAACGCCGCGCCGGTAAGCGGGGCAGTCGGGCCATGCGAAGCCGAACTCGACTTCGCCATGACGGTGACCCGCATTCATGAAGATCCGCGCGTCACCAAGCCGTTCACCGAAGAGCAATGGGCCGAGGTCGACGCGCTGGGGCGGCGAGTCGACGAGGAACTCCATGCCGGAGACGTGCGGCTCACGATGGGCGGCGAACCGACGTTCGTCTCCATCGACGACATGGAAGGGGGCGAGTGGAATTTCGACGCCCTCGGACCGAACAAGCGTCTGCTGGCCAATGATCTATTGGGGCGCATGCAGGAGCGGTTTGCGCCGGGCTCCTTGCTCCACTACGGGCAAGGCAAGTGGTATCCGGGCGAGCCGCTGCCGCGCTGGGCGCTGAGTTGCTATTGGCGCCGCGACGGGCAGCCGATCTGGCGCGACCCGGCGTTGATTGCCAGCGAACGCGTGACGTACGGGCACGACTCGACCGAAGCTCGGGCCTTCGTCAGCACGCTGGCCGAAAAGCTGAGGGTCGAACCCGATCTGGCGATTCCCGCCTATGAAGACGTCTGGCACTACCTGTTGAAAGAACGTCGGTTGCCGGTCAACGTCGATCCGCTGCAATCGCGGTTGGACGATCCGCAGGAACGCGACCGGTTGGCGCGCATCTTCGAGCAGGGCTTGGACCGCGTCGTCGGTTACGCCTTGCCGCTGCAATACGACGACTCGTCTCCGCAAGCCGGCTGGAGCAGCGGCCCCTGGTTCTTCCGCCAGGAGCACATGTACTTGCTGCCGGGCGACTCGCCGATGGGCTTCCGGCTGCCGCTCGATTCGTTGCCTTGGTCCGCGCCGGGAGACCGCACGGCAGTGCATGAGCTTGATCCGTTTGCTCCGCGCGGTCCTTTGCCGGAAACGCCGGCGCCTGCGGCGCAGCCGTATGTCGTCAGCCCGCACGCCGTCAGCCCCGCCAATGGAAGACAGCCGGCCGTTGCTGCCGCTCGCCGGCTGCACGCCGCCGGCGAGCCTTACGATTTTGACCTGGCCATGGAGGCCTTGGGCGAGACGGAAGCTTCCCCGGCGCAGACCGCCTTGCTCGAGCAGGGGCAAAGCGCCAAGCAAGTCGTGCGCACGGCGCTGTGCGTTGAGGCGCGCGAAGGACGCTTGCACGTTTTCATGCCGCCCTTGCGTCGCCTGGAAGAGTACTTGGAACTGGTCGCCTGCGTGGAGCAAACGGCCGCCGAGTTGAGTTTGCCGGTCGTGATTGAAGGTTACCTGCCGCCGCGCGACGAGCGGCTGAATCATTTCCGCATTGCGCCCGATCCGGGCGTGATCGAAGTCAACATTCATCCCGCGCACAGTTGGGACGAACTGGTCGCCAACACAACCGGCGTGTACGAAGACGCACGGCACTCTCGCCTTGGCGCCGACAAGTTCATGCTCGACGGCAAGCACGCAGGCACGGGCGGCGGCAACCACGTGGTGCTGGGCGGATCGACGCCGGCGGACAGTCCGTTTCTGCGACGTCCTGATTTGCTGCGCAGCCTGCTGGCCTATTGGAACAATCACCCCTCGCTGTCGTACCTGTTCTCCGGCACGTTTATCGGCCCCACCAGCCAGGCGCCGCGAGTCGACGAGGCGCGGCACGAAAGCCTGTACGAACTGGAAATCGCTTTCCAACAGATACCCGAACAAGGCGAGTGCCCGCCTTGGCTGGTCGACCGCGTATTTCGCCACTTGCTGACCGACCTGACCGGCAACACGCACCGCGCCGAGTTCTGCATCGACAAGCTGTTCTCGCCCGACTCGGCCGCTGGCCGGCTCGGGTTGGTCGAGTTCCGCGCCTTCGAGATGCCGCCGCACGCGCGGATGAGCCTGGTGCAGCAGTTGTTGCTGCGGGCGCTGATCGCACGGTTCTGGCGCCAGCCGTATCGCCAGAAGCTGGTTCGCTGGGGCACTATCCTGCACGACCGTTTTCTGCTGCCGCACTTCGTCTCGCAGGACTTTTGCGAAGTGATCGACGAATTGCGGTTTGCAGGTTACCCGTTCGAGCAGGAGTGGTTCGGTTCGCAGCTTGAATTCCGTTTTCCGTTTTATGGCGAGGCGACGTATGCCGGCGTGCGGATGGAGCTGCGCGGCGCCATCGAACCGTGGAACGTGCTGGGCGAAGAACCGGGGCCGGGCGGAACGGCCCGCTACGTCGACTCTTCCGTCGAGCGGTTACAGATCAAGGTCTTCGGCATGACCGACACTCGCCACGTGGTCTGCTGCAACGGCCGTCGCGTTCCGCTGCACCCGACCGGCACGGCCGGCGAGTTTGTGGCCGGCGTTCGCTACCGCGCCTGGCAGCCTCCGTCGTGCCTGCACCCGACGATCGGCGTCCACACGCCATTGGTATTCGACCTGTTCGACGCCTGGACCAGCCGTTCGATCGGCGGCTGCACGTGGCACGTTTCGCA
>DASZUP010000998.1:0-3192 GCA_035547635.1 Pirellulales bacterium | reverse complement strand
AGCACGATCTTGGCCCGCAACACCAACCGCGCCGGAGTTGTGCGGCCGCGCGCCCAACGGTTGAGCGTTCGTCGGTCTTCGTCAACCATGAGACGCACAAGCAGCAAAATAAGTTCCCGGATCAGTGAATCACTACACTAGAATGCCAGCTGCGAGCGCAAGTACCAGGGCGCGGTCTCTTGGGTTCCACTGCTCTGCAATCTTTAACAGAGCCGGGAGCGACGCGAAACTGGCCGAGTAAACAGTCCCCTGATGGCAGAGCCGCGACCAGAGTTCTCCCCACACGTTCGCTTCGGGATCAGGAATAAGCTGAGCGAGAAGCTGTGGGACGTCCGCCGCGTTCCCATAGGCGTGCTGCAGAGTACTCCAATCCAACATCTAAGTTCTTTCGCGCCGCCGAACCGCGTCCTACCCGAACAAATCCATAATCGGCAGCCCGGTCGTCAAGGTGCGCGTCAGCCCGGTGGCGTCTTGCGGATTGGTGATCGGTACGTCGAGGGCGTGGTAGATGGTCGCAGCCAGTTCCTCGGGGCGGACGGGATTGCTGACAGGGAACTCGCCGAACTTGTTCGACTTGCCGTAGACGCGCCCGCCGGCGATGCCCGCTCCGGCCAGGATCGAGGAGAAACACTGCGGCCAATGTTGGCGGCCAGGCGGGTCCTGCTTCAAAACGTAGGGCGTGCGGCCGAACTCGCCGGTCACGACGACCAGCGTGTGGTCGAGCATGCCGCGCTCTTTGAGGTCGGAAAGCAAGGCGGCCAGCGCCTGATCGAGACGAGGCAAGCAGAATCCCATGCCGTAAGAGCCGTCTCCGAAGGCGTTACCCATGCCCATGTTTCCGCCGTGCATGTCCCAACTGCTGCTCGGCGGGCCGTTTTTCTCGTGCTCGGCCTGCCCGACCCAGCCGTTGACGGTGACAAACCGCACGCCTGCTTCCACCATCCGCCGCGCGAGCAACAGGTTCTGCCCGAGCGGATGCATTCCATATCGCTCGCGGACCTGGACCGGTTCGCGGTTCATTTCGAACGCTTGGCGGCCTTCGGCTCGCGTCATGGCGTCGTAGGTCTTCTCGCGCAGGTCGGACCAGTCCTTCACATTGCGGACCTGATCGAACCTTTCGGACTCCAGTCCGCGGAGCAACCCTTTGCGATCGTCGAATCGTACTTTGTCGTACGGATCGTAAATCTGCGGCGCCTTGAAGTCGGGCATGGCCGGATGGTTGTCGGCCGATCCGACAAACACGGGCGCATACGCCGAGCCGAGGTAGCCGCCGATGCCCAGGTTGGGCGCGCAAAACACGGGCGGTCCGACGCATTTGATGAGCCAAGCATTGGAAACGAAGTTACGTTTGCTCGGGTGTTGCTTGGCTACGAAGGAACCGATGTAGGGTTGATCGTTCGGCACGCCCTCCTGCACGCGCTTCTCCGACTGGCCGCTGAGCAGATTGTGCATCGCGTCGAAGTGATTGCTGATCGACCCCGGATGCGACATGGAATTGATGAGCGTGAAGTGATCCGTCACCTTGGCCAGTTCCGTGTGCATCTCGTTGATGAGCATGCCCGGCACGCGGGTGGAGATGGGTTTGTACGGTCCGCGATAATCCGATGGCGCTTCGGGCTTCATATCCCAGGTGTCGACGTGGCTCGGCCCGCCACAGAGCAAGACAAAGATGCAGGATTTCTCCGCGGCGACGGCTTTGCCGGAGGCATCGAGCTTGTCGCTGCCCATCACGACTCCCGGCATGCCCAGGCTCAGCGCGCCTAAACCGCCCGCGATGAGAGCTTGCCGCCGGTTCATTTGGAGATCGTTCACAGAGCAGCTCCCGTAGCCAGATTGACGGTTCAAATCGACCGCTTGAGCGAGAATACCTATGCCCGATGCCCAGTCGAACGGGGGCCACGGATCGGCCTGAAATTTGGCTCAACCGTGCAAATCCCGCCCTGTTTTCCGGAACGTTCGAGCGATAGAGATTCTAGCCGATTCGGTTCCGCGACTCCATCTTTTGTCGCAAAACTCGGCGCCGGATCGCAGGCGTTTGCCGTGGGCGGAGCGGGCCGCCGGTTATCCTTGCGGCGCCGCGGCCACGGGATTGCGCAGCACGCCGAGGCCTTCGATTTCGACCTCGGCGACGTCGCCCGGTTGAAGGAAAATGGGCGGCTTGCGGGCGAAACCGACGCCGGGCGGCGTGCCGGTGAAGATCAGGTCGCCGGGCTTGAGCGTGCAGACCTGCGAGATGTAGGCCACGAGCGCGTCGATGGGAAAAATCAATTCCTTGGTGCTCGAGTCTTGCAGCGTGCGGCCGTTCAGCCGGAGTTGAATTCGCAGATTTCCCGGATCGGGCGCTTCGTCGCGCGTCACCAGCGCCGGGCCGTATGGGGCAAAGGTGTCGAACGTTTTGCCCAGCAGCCATTGCTTGCCCGGTTTGTTGAGCTGCCAATCGCGAGCGGAGACGTCGTGCCCTGGACAGTAGCCCGCGACATGGGCGAAGGCGTCTTGCTGGGCGATGTGCCGTCCCCCTTTGCCGATGACCACGACTAACTCGGCTTCGTAGTCGACCTCTTGGCTTTCGCGAGGCAGCACGATCGTGTCGCCGTGCGCGGCGATGGCCGAAGGAAATTTGTTGAACAGCACGGGTTCTTCGGGCGGGGCGACGCCGCTTTCGCGGGCGTGATCGGCGTAATTCAAGCCGACGCAAATCACTTTTTCGGGATCGGGAACCGGCGGCAGCAATTTGACCGTGGCAGGATCTATAGCCGGCCCCCGCTTGATCGCGTCCGCGGCCAGCTCCAGACCGGCGCCCCCTAGAGCCAGGAGTTCTTTCAGCGCAGCGGGCAGCCGCCCGTCGGCGGCGTGCAGATCGACAAACCCGTCTTCGCGAACGCCGGCGACGCGCGGTCCCGCGGGGCTTCGGTAAGTCACTAAACGCATTGCGTCGCTCCTGCGGTCAATCGTCGGAAAGCCAAAGGCCTTATTTTAAGGACTTTAGCGGTTCTGCAAGGGGAGCGATTTTTAAGATGCTTCGATTTGCCCCCCCGGTAGGCATAACCTAAGTTTTGATAGCACTTTTCGACGCGCTCCGCGACGTTTTGGGCCGTTTTTCGACTGCTGCGTTCGCAGCCGGAGTGCAGCTACACCGCGCACGCACCTATGCCAAACGACTTGAGTCCCGAGCCGGCGCCGGCCGCTTTCGCC
>DASZUP010000997.1:0-7955 GCA_035547635.1 Pirellulales bacterium | reverse complement strand
CCACGGGCTGGCGCTCCTGGGAAGCAAGAACTCTGGGCGGGGGGGGACGACTGCCTGGGTGATAGTTTACTGGTCGCAGGCCAAGGCAGGTAGTAGGGCGAGAAGGATGAACGGGGGGAACGCGGAATGCGGAACGCGGAGCGAAGCAACGGAGAAACGGCGACGGCGAGCGCGGCGCCCCAAGGAGCGTATCAGGCGCGGTTTGACGCTTGAGTTGCGACGTCTCGATAATGTCGGGCCAGCCCCTCTGCGGCGCGACAAATGTCAAATTGAGTTTCGGCTCGGACACGAGCGGCCTGGCCGAGGCGGGCCCGCTCGTCGGGAAGAGCAACAAGCTCGGCGACGGCCGTAGCCAGGGCTTCGTCATTGTCGACCGGCACGAGTCTCGCCGCGCCGCTGGCTGGCGGAAAGATCTCTCGCGTGCCGCCGACGTCGGTGGCAATGCACGCCACTCCGCAAGCAGCCGCCTCCAACAGCACGCGGCCCAGCGGTTCCTGACGCGAAGGATGCACGAGCAGCGTCAACTCGGGCAACAGTTCGGCTACGCCATCAACCGTTCCCAGGAAATGAGCGCGCCCGCCAAGATCGGCGGCGGCAAAGGTCTCGTGCAACGACTGCTCGTAGGCGACGGCTTCCGCCTTTTGAGAGTAGCGGCTTCCGATCAGCAGCCAGTGGGCCTCAGGCAGTTGTCGTGCGAGCCGCGCCGCAGCCCTGGCTAGAACATCGTGCCCTTTTCTCAGCACAAGCTGGCCAACGGCGCCAATCAGCATGGCGCCTGGCGGGATATTGAGTCGGGCGTGCAACCAGCCCGTCGCGCGGCGCGGCCGAAAGGCTGCCAGGTCCACTCCGTTATAGAGGACTTCGACCTTTGGGGCGTCCATCCCCTGCGCGATGTGAAATTCCCGAGTCGCATGCGAAACCGCCAGCAGTCTCGCGTGGCGGTTGAGGTCGGCGACGGCCGCGCGGCTCAGCTTGATAATATCTCTCAGATGGGTCAGGCTGGGCAACTTCAACGCGGCCGCCACGGGACCGGCAAGGCGCCCCATGGCCAGGCTGTTGGCGTGGAGCAGGGTCGGACGCAGTGCGGCGACCGTTTTTGCAAGCCGCTCTCGCAATGGCTCCTGCGAGAGTCTCTGGCCCGTGGCATCGAACATTTCGAACGGAACGACCGCCGCACCGGCCTGCGCGAGCCGCTCCGCCAAGGGGCCGGAGTCCGGCGCCAAGGCCACAAGCTCGAACCCTGCCGCCTGCAAGTGCGGGGCGGCGGCCAGCAATGACCGCTCGCCGCCATGCAACGTCGGGTATTCGAAGAGCCAGGCGACGCGATGCACGAAATCAAACTGCCGAGTGCGACTTTCGGAATGCAGAGCAGTCAGCGGCGCTACAGCGCTCTATTTGCTGCTCGCCATTCCCATTTCTTCGCTCTTGGCCTTGAGGTCCTCGCTGCCAAAATAAGCCGCCAGCGTGGCGCGGAGCTTTTTCTCGTCGCCGGCGGACAGGGGAGTCATGGGCAGCCGCATTTCGCCGGAATCGCGGCCGAGCAATTTCATGGCGGTTTTAACGGGGATGGGATTGGTCGACAGTCCGAGCATGTCACGGCACAGCGGGAAGAGCTTGTGGTGCCACTTGCGGGCTTCGTCGATCTGGCCGGCCTCGAAGGCGGCCAGCAGCGAAAGCATGTCTTGCGGAACGATGTTGCCGACCACCGAAATGATGCCGCGGCCGCCGATCGACAACAGCGGCAGCGTCATGCTGTCGTCGCCGCTGAGCACCGTCAGGTTGGTCAGGCACAGGATCTGCGAGGCCTGGTCCATCGAACCGGTCGCTTCCTTGACCATGGCAATGCTCGGCAACTCCGCCATGCGGGCGATGGTTTCCGGCTCAATGTTCTTGCCGGTGCGGCCCGGAATGTTGTAGACGCAGATCGGAATTTCCACCGCTTCGGCCAGAGCCTTGAAGTGCTGGTAGAAGCCTTCCTGCGTGGGTTTGTTGTAATAGGGGGCCACAACCAGCGCGGCATCGGCGCCCTCCTTGGCGGCCCAGCGCGTCAGGCGGAGCGCCTCTCGCGTGCTGTTGGAGCCGGTTCCCGGCATGACTTTGACCCGTCCGGCCGCATATTCGACGACCGAGGCGATCACCTTTTCGTGCTCGTCGTGAGACAGCGTGGGCGATTCGCCGGTGGTGCCGACCGGGCACAGGCAGCGCGTGCCGGCCGAAATCTGGAATTCGACCTGAGCCCGCAGGGTTTCGTAATCGACTTCGCCGCCGCGAAACGGCGTGGTCAGGGCTACCGACAGGCCGGCGAACGCTTCACCTTTAGTGGACATGGCGGGTCTTGAACGGTCCTAAGTGATCGGGAAACTAAAAACGCAAGTAGCGCATCATAGGAAACTGACGTGCGTCGTGCAAGTGCCGCTTTCGCCGCAAGGCGCCGGCCCCACAACCCGGTTTTTGCCCGCCGTTCCTGCGGACAGTCGCGGTGCGACGCAGGTTCGCCCCCAGCCGAAGCCGCCCGCCGGCGCCGGCCCGCCAACGAAGAGTATCGCCCCGCTGCCCCAACGAGCCCTGCATGCTGCCAGCCGGACCGCATGCAGGGCTCGCGGAGACAATGCCCGTTTACCCGTCGTGTTCAAGCGCCTGCTATCGGAGAAGCGCATGCGAACTGAGCCTCTTGCCGTGGCCTTGAAATGTCGCGGCGGTAGCTTCGTAACGCTGCGCCGCGTCAGTTCGATCGGTACGCGTAAATGCTATGATCGCTTAGATAGCCGATGTACAGCCTGGCTCGCAGCGCGTTGGCGGCGGCGTCGTAACTGGAGGGCGAAGCGACGAACACCTCGCTTTTGGCTTCGACGTGCCCATCCAGGTAGGCCGTGTTGGCCACCGGGCCGCTGTGCCGGAAATGGGTTCCCGGCTCGGCGTAGGAATCTTGCGGACCGGTCAGGTAAAAGTTTTCCGTCGCCATCAGCGGATCGCCTGCGTAAGGAAGCTGAATCCGGGCTGAGTCGGACATGGTAATCGTCTGGCTGGTCGAGACGAAGTCCCTTAGCTTGTGCGTGATCTGCTGGGCCGGGGCCGGCCAGTTCGAATAGTCGACGGAGCCCATGTTCAGGTTGTAGCCGTAGCCGCCGTTCTCTCCGCTGTAGAGCAACGTTACTTGTTGCGTCATGCTCGGACAATCGAATACGCGGGCATTGCCTTCCAGAAACCCGGACAGCATGCCTTGCTGTGGAATGACCTGGTTCGTGTTGTAGTCGATGAGGCCGAACCAGGCGATCTGCGAAGACCCGGACGAGATGAGATACGCGGGCGGAAGCACGCCGATGGAGTCGTGATACATCTGCACGGCCAGGCCGTTCTGCTTGAGATTGTTGGCGCACTGCGTGCGGCGAGCCGCCTCGCGCGCGGCTTGTACGGCCGGCAACAGCAGCGCGATCAAGATGCCGATGATGGCAATGACGACCAGCAATTCAATCAGCGTGAAGCCGCTGAACTGCGAAACTCGAGAAGATCCTGAACAAACCAATCGGCGCGGCGAGCGCGCGGCATACCCTCGGCATCTGCATCGCATGACAAGTCCTCGTTGCCCTTCTCCGCGCTCGGCAAGAGCGCAGGCAAGAAACAACGACTCCGTGCAGAACCAGACGGGGAAGAGGGCAATTCCAACGGCGGGCCCGAAGGCAGGCGCTGCGCAAATGAAGAATGGCGCTTCGAACCAGCGGCTCGAAGGCAAAACTCACCGCGCGAGGCGCAACGAGGAAGCCAGCTTGCAACGTCTTTGTCCGCGAAAGAGTCGTTCGCAATACCGACGACCAGGCAGGTCTTCTGGCTTCCGGATCGTTCTACTGACTGCACCTTCCCGCGACGCAGGCCATGTCAGGCCGGCTGTTTGCAGTGGTTATTGCAGTGTTCGTACCCGGTTACAGCGGCGGGACCGCAACGGATTTGCACCGTTTTCCCTATTCTTCCCGCGCGACGACGAGCCGCACGAGACACCCAGTGTCGAAGGCGGTAATCTAGCACGGCGGGGGGAATTGTCAACGAGCCGCGGTGAGGGACGAGGGGCGAACGCGCGGCCGTTATGAGAGCCGCGGCGCATCTGGTACCGAGCCTGAGTTGCGCAAACGCAAGTGTGATCGGCCCTGGGGACAGGAGCCCGACTCTTGTGCTATCGAGGCATTCGGCGAAAATAGCAAACTAAGGCCGCATCGTTGAAGTCCGTGCTTTCAGAAGTCCGTGTTTTCAGAAGACAAGGAGACCCAGGCCATGACCGATTCCGATCGACGCGAATTCCTGAAAGCGACCGCCGCGGGCGTGGCGCTGGCCGGCATCGGAGCGTCCATCTTGGAGGCTCAAGAGGATCATGCGGACGGCTTGCCGAAGCGCCCGCTGGGGAAAACGGGCGAGATGGTCTCGATCATCTGCCTCGGCGGCTGGCATATCGGCGCTATTGAGGAGAAGCCGGCCATCGAGCTGATGCACGAAGCGATCGACGAAGGCTTGACCTTTTTTGACAACGCCTGGGACTATCACGACGGCGGCAGCGAAGAGGTCATGGGCAAGGCCTTGGCGACCGGCGGACGCCGCGACAAAGTCTTTCTGATGACCAAGAATTGCGCCCGCGATCGCAAGGGGAGCATGCAGCACCTCGAAGACAGCCTGCGCCGCCTGCAGACCGACCGCATCGATCTCTGGCAGTTCCACGAAATCAACTACGACAACGATCCGGACTGGATATTCGAACAGGGCGCCTTGGCTGCCGCGCTGGAGGCCAAGAAAGCCGGCAAGGTCCGCTATATCGGCTTCACCGGTCACAAGCATCCGGAAATCCATCTGAAGATGCTCGCCAAGGATTTCGCTTGGGACTCGTGTCAGATGCCGATCAACATCATGGACGCCCACTATCGCAGCTTTCAAAAGCTCGTCGTGCCGGAGTGCAATCGGCGCGGCATCGGCGCCTTGGGCATGAAGTCATTTGCCGGCGGTTTTCCCAAAGGCCGTTTGCCGGACAAGGTCGGGCTCGACGCCGTCGCCTGCCGCCGCTACGCGCTTTCGCTGCCGATCAGCTCGCTGGTTTGCGGCATTACTTCGCGCGAAGATCTCAAGCAGGATCTCGGCGTGGCCCGCAACTTCAAGCCCATGCCGGCGGAACAGATGGCCAAACTGCTTGCCCAGACCGAGGCCGAAGGGAGCGACGGACGCCACGAGCTGTTCAAGTCGACGCAGTTCTTCGACGGCCCCTATCACCGCCTGCAGCACGGATTCGAACTGGACAAGACCAGTTGAGGCTTCCGATGACGCATCAGGCCGGCTCGGGTATCCTGGTTGCCGGCGGACGGTAAGCAAGCCTGCGGCGCCAGGCAAGCGTTGCTTCGACGATTGCCTGCTCCGCTGGGCTCCTCGCGGCCAGGAGGGATTGTATGCTTTCTATCGGCGATACGCGTCCGCAGCATCATTGCCAGGGGTTTTCCAGACGTGATTTCCTGCGAGTCGGCGCGCTGGGCCTGGGCGGGTTAACGTTGGCCCGGCTGTTGGAAATGCAAGCCAGGGCCGGCGCCAATTCATCGTTGTTGACCGGCAAATCGGTCGTCTTGCTGTTCCTGCAGGGCGGCCCGCCGCACATTGAATTCTTCGACCCGAAGATGACGGCGCCGCAGGAAATCCGCAGCGTGACGGGCGAGATACCGACGCGCCTGCCCGGCGTCACGTTCGGCGGAACGTTTCCCAAGCTGGCGGCGCTGGCCGACCGGCTCACGATCGTTCGCTCGTATGGATCGGCCAACACATCCCATACCTACGGAAGCGCGGTTTCCGGCGGCGACCCGAAGGGCGCCTCGATGAGCGCCGTCTATGCTCGCGTACGAGGGACCAACCATCCCGTCTCCGGCTTGCCGACCAACGTGCTGGTGTTGCCTGAGGCAGTGCAGGAAGGCCTGAAGGCCGAAAGCAATTTTGAAACGGCGGCGTTGCCCACGCTGACGCAAGCCGGCGCGTTGGGAGAAACTTACGCCGCGTTCAATCCCAGCGGCGGCGGAGAGCTCAAGCAGGACATGGAGCTTCGCTTGTCGGCAGAGCGTTTCAACGACCGGCGCGAACTGCTCAAGCTGCTCGATCGCGCCTCGCGCCAGGCTGAAGCGTTGAGCGCGTCGGAAAGCGTGTCGTTCTATCAGCAGCAGGCTTTCGAAGTCATCGCCCGGGGCGTGGCCGGCGCCTTCGACGTCTCGCAAGAGGATCCGGCCGTCGTGGCGCGCTACGACACCAGCGGCCTGTTCCGCAGCGAAGAACTGACGCGCTGGTACGACATGCGCCGCGCGTCAAACCAACTCGGCCGCCAGATGCTGTTGGCCCGGCGGCTGTGCGAGGCAGGCTGTGGCTTTGTGACCGTTTCCGATTGCGGCTGGGATTATCACGCCAACGGCAACAGCCCCAAGCACATGGCGGGCATTTATCTGATGGGCCGCCAGGTCGACCATGCGGTCAGCGCCTTTATCGAAGACGTGCGGCAGCGCGGACTGGAAGACAAAATCCTGCTGGTCGTGACCGGCGAAATGGGACGCACTCCCCGGTTGAACGGCAACGGCGGAAGAGATCATTACGGCGAGCTCACGCCGCTGCTGTTGTTCGGAGGCGGACTGAAAATGGGGCAGGTCATCGGGCAGACGGATCGCCAGGCGGCCCGGCCGTCGACCGAGCCGTATCGGCCGCTGCATCTGTTGTCCACGGTGATGCACGCCCTGTTCGACGTCAGCCAGCTTCGCCTGGCGCCGGGCGTGCCTCGGGAAATCGTGCAGCTCTCCGAGAGCGGCAAGCCGATCGACTACCTGCTTTGAATCGAGGGACGATCGGCCGAAGCGACCGCCGCGACATCCGGTATTGCTTCCCCTACTGCGAGTTCGGAGCTCCCCGGCGCGTGCGCGGAGGCGCCTCGCATGTGGGCCTGCGTAATGCGAAGGCCGACCAGCGCGGCGACCAGCACGCCGATGTAGAACTGGCCCGTCATTGCTTCCAGCCAGGTCAACGTTCGGGCAGCGGATGAGAGCGGCGTAATATCGCCGTAACCCACCGTCGTCAGCGTGATGAAGCTGTAGTAGATCAACACCGGCTCTCGCAATGACTCGTCTTCGATGGCCGCGGCCGTCGCATCGTCCGCGTAGAACGAGCCGGGATGGGCCGTCTCGACGAGCGAATACGCCGCGCCCCAAGCGACGCCAATCAGCAGGTAGGCGCAGACGGCGCCGAACAAGCTGTCGATCGAAACGCTCGGCCGGCGAAAGATGCCTTCCAGGATATTCCCGGCTGCATACGCCAGGAATACGATCCGGGCGAGATGCCCCGCCATCAATGAACCATGGTGAAACGGTTCGGCGGCGAAATGGACGGCCCACATTGCCGCCAGCGCCGGCAACCCGATGAACAGCGTCGCCACGCGCTGCTTCGCGGTCTGCGACAACAACACGATGGAAGTCGCCACAACCAGCGAGTAGGCGACCTCAAACCAGAGCGGCTGCGCCGCGAACCCGCAGACAAGCGGCTTGACCACGAGCAGAGTCATCAAGGCCGCCAGCAGCAGCACGTGTTTCCAGGAATAAACGTTGGACATGGCGGCAAGTCAACGAGGCCCGGGCTGCCGCCTGGGCCGACATGGGCGTGTGGAAATAGTCTTTGGGCGGACGGTCAACCGTTCTTTTCAGAGTGCGCGACGGTCGCCTGTCTTTGCTCAGCGTAATCCAGGATCCGCTTGATTAACGCCTCGACGTCCAAGGGCTTGGTCATGTACTCGTCGCATCCCGCCTCGAGGCACTTTTCGCGGTCGCCTTTCATGGCGTGGGCCGTCAGCGCGACAATGGGCGCGGTACAGCCCTGCTGGCGCAGGAGCCGCGTCGCGGAGTAACCGTCGAGCAACGGCATCTGCATGTACATCAGAATGACGTCAGGCGGCGCGCCGGAGCTCGTAAGCT
>DASZUP010000996.1:0-6860 GCA_035547635.1 Pirellulales bacterium | reverse complement strand
CGACCGCTCTTTTTTTGCGCCGCCAGCGCACGGTTCCTGCCCTGCGGCAAATTGGCGCCGGCTGGCGGACGGCGTGGGAAGCCGCGATTTCAAAGTCGATCTCGCCGCCGCAGCGTTCGAATTAAAGGATTACGGACGACTCGCATGGCGGCGGCGCCGAAGGGGACGCCGGCCGATCGTGACAGGGACGTCCCGTCCTGCGCGGCTGCGCAGCGATTTCTCACATCCACGCGGGGCATCTCAGGGACTCGACGCCGATTCGCCTGCTGCTCGCCGTTGCCCTGATGTTCGCCTGCGCGGCGTCGGCATCGGCGCAGCGCGCCTCATCGCGTCGAACCAGCGCCGCCCCGCCTCCGCGTGCATCAACCCCAGACTCTTCACAGCCTTCCCCAATCGTCAGCTTGTACGGCATTGATCCCGTCCAGCTTTATGCCGAAACGTATCATCTACAACGGCCATTCGCGCCCCTTCGAAGACAAGCACGGCTTGTTCCTTGCTGCTTCAGACTTCATCTGGCGCTGGTAGCTGTAGGACGCCGTGACGCCGGCGGTCTGAAAGCTTGCCTCGCGCGGCGCACTCTGCCTCGCGGGATGGGAGGCGGTCAACTTTGCAAAATTGACCAACTTCAAAGTACGCGTCGAGCAGAAAGGGTGCATGACACACCACACGACAGAGGGGAGGGCGAGAGCGATGCCAAGCGCGCTACTCGTACTGTGCCTGCGACACGATTGCGTCGATAGTAATGGTTAGGCATGAGTAACGGTTATGCATGTCCGCCGGCTTTCAGCTCCGACCATCCCTGACTGTTCCACGAGATCTGCAATGTTTTTGCAGCTAGCGCAATCGGTATCTCCCACTCCGCGTCGTAGATGGCAGGTCGGTTTTGTAGTTCGCTCAGCGTTTGGCGCGTGCTGCCTATTGGGGCTGTCGGCGACCATGCCTCGGACGGCCTCCGCTGCGACCGTCGAGGCGTGGGCATTGCGGGCAGTATCGGCCGCGCCGACTCCTATTAACGCAACCGGCGAGTACGATTTCATCGGCGGGGCGCTGCACGCTGACGGACCTGATCGGACGCATACCGAGGTCAGCGTGGCCAGCGTGCCCGAACTGTTATGCATCCTCGCTGGCCGCGAGCGAAAAAGGCTCGGCTCGCGACGATCCAGGTCATGCACAGAGGAAGATGAAACGGAGCAGTCGGCGCGGAGTCCGTGGATTGGCCGGCTGTGGCGCTGCTGCTATAGCTGGATGGTATCGGCCTTCATCTTGTTCATCGCCGCAGGCCGTGCACGTGCAGTAGAGCAGCGTGAATTCGACGTCGATCGTCCTGTGAACAAGGCGGACCCGTCGTTGCCGCCGACGCCTTATTTCACCGTCTCGCGCCGATTGGTGCAAGAAGGATCGCCCAACAGCGGCGCCTACGACGCGCCGCGAGTGCGCCGGCCGTACTGGGAGTCGCCGAACATCATCATCGAGGAAGCGGACGAGTATCCTCATCCGAGCAGCCTCGAAGTGGACGATCCAGACAGCTTTTGGTACACGCTGCGGCCGAACATCCTGAACATTCCCGTTCAGGACGAATGGGATTTCTACAACCTGATCAATACCGATCGCCCGGACTTCACCGACGCCGTTTACTCCGTGGGGAAGGGCGTCGCTTATTTAGAAACCGGCTATACATTCAACAAGATCAACGACGCGACGTCGCACATCAGCACGCGGCAACTGCCTGAATCGCTGTTGCGGTACGGCGTGACCGACGAGTTCGAGCTGCGGGTGAAATGGAACGGCTATTTGATGACCGACTACAGGGACCTGAACACCGGCGCTCACCTCACGCAATTCGGCGGCGAAGATCTCGACCTTGGCTTCAAGTGGGAGCTCATCCAGCAGAAAGGCTGGCGGCCGATGTTTACCGTCGTCAGCGGCATGGTCGTGCCGACGGGGACGCGCGGCGTTTCCGCCAACGCCGTCGAGCCGCACGTCAATCTGGTCTACGGTTGGGGCTTGCGCCGCTGGCTCTACTTGAAGGGCATGACGGGCGTCGATTTCCTGAGAGTCAGCAACGCGCCCGTGTCGGAGATTGGCTCCGTCGTGCCGGGGTTCGTCATCCAGCGCGCGAGCCAAGCTTCGTGGCACCAGTCGTTCTGCTTTCTCACGCAATGGAGCAAACACATCGGCGCCTTTCATGAATGGTTCCTGATCCAGAACACTGGTGCGGGCGATACGCGCGCCCAGAACTATTGCGACATGGGCACATACATCTACCTGACGCCGAACATCCAGCTCGACGCTCGCATCGGCACGCGACTTAGCAATCACGTCGATCAGACGTTCACCGGCGTCGGCTTCTCGGCTCGTTGGTAGTTCGCCCGCGCCAGGCAAGGGCGCGACGAATGGCACCCCATCGCTCCTGCCAAAAGGTTGCGCAACACAGGCGCTGGAGCGCGTTGACCCGACCGGTGTTGTTCAACGATGCGCAAGAGGAACGGACCGACTACTCGCGGTCTCGGACATCACCTGGAGCAGGTAACCGCGTGGCCGTCCTTACAGGCCCTTGATCTTGAAATCGGCCGAGTTGATGCCGCGGCTCGGAGCGTAGCCCGGACCGGGCCGATAATAGCGGTTCTTGCCGAGCGACGGAGGAGGCGCGTAGTTGTAGCTGCTGGAAGTCGCGCCGCTGCTCGGCGTGAATGAATAGCGTCGGGTGCGCTGCTCGTAAGTGCGCGCGGACGAGGCGGGTGCGCTGGAGTAGCTGGGCGCGGCGCGTCGTTGATAGCTCCGCGAGTTGTATCGCGAACCGCTTGCAAGGCCCCATGCGGAATCCGCGGCCAGCAATGAGAAAATCGCCGCCGACGCCAACCAGCAAGTAAGTCGCGCGCTCATCTTGATGCTCCTATCCCTAGGCTTGCCATCTGTCCAGGAAGAACGGTCTCTGCGCCTCGCTTCCGGCGCAGGCCCTGCTTGCCCCCAGAGCACAGGCCGCGCCAGTTGTCGGCGAACTGCTTGCGCATGGCGAAAGCAGGGCCCGTTAATCTTTGCCATATAAGGGTTTGCCGCGGATGCACGGGGCTGGTTTCCCAACCGGCCGTTCCGCCCGGCGCTCGGCTCCTCGCGTCAACTTCGAGTGACGATGCTTACCGCGGTTCGCCTATCTCGTTTGGGATCAACGGCATCCGTTGCGCGTCAACGCAAGTTGACAAACTCCCCGTCGGGGCGACAACCTCCGGCGCGCCGCGGCGTGCAGGCTCGCCTTGACCCGTAGCAACGCCCTTGGGAGAGTGGATGCAGGGGAAAGAAAACGCGGTAGTTTTTGGCCGCCGCAGCGCAGCGGCGAGAGGTCTGGAAGTTGCCAGGACGAACGTTTGCGGCGACGGCGACAAATATCGAAGCCGCTGGTGAGGCGGCGGAACGGCCCGCGTTGGCAAGCGACGCCGAACATCGATTTCGCGCCATTGCCGACTATACCTACGACTGGGAAAGCTGGCACGGCGCCGACGGCCGCTTGATCTGGGTCAATCGGGCCGTCGAGCGGCTCACCGGGTACGACGCGGCGGAATGCCTGACGATGCCCGACTATCCCTTGCCGATGATCGTGGCCGAAGACCGCCGGCGCATGACCGACTTGCTGGCCGGCGCCGCGCGCGGCTCTTCCGGCAATGACGTGGAATTCCGCGTTCAGCCGCGCCAGGGCGGAATGGCCTGGGTCGCCGTCTCGTGGCAGCCCATGTTTGACGCCGCGGGCCAGGCCCTGGGGTTCCGCACCAGCGTGCGCGATATCGATGCACGAAAGCGGGCCGAGCAGGCGCTGCGCGAAAGCGAAGAGCGCAATCGGACCTTGCTGGACGCCGCCCGGCGAATGGAAGAGGAAATCCGCCGTCACGCGGAACAACTCGAACAACTCGTCGCCCAGCGAACGGCTCAGGTCAAAACGCTGGAACAGCGCCGCACGCAGGTGGAAAAACTGGCCGCGCTCGGCCAGTTGGCCGCGGGCGTGGCCCATGAAGTGAACAATCCGCTGGCGGGCATCCGCAACGCCTTCGAGTTGATCAAGACCGGCCTGCCGCAGGATCACGCCTATCGTCACTACCTGGAGCTGATCGATACGGAGATTGTGCGCATCGCCAATATCGTGCACCAGATGCACCAGCTCTATCGGCCAAGATCGCATGTGCCCAGCGAATTCAATCTGGGCGAAACCGTCAGTCAGGTCTGCTGGCTGTTGCAGGCTTCGGCCAGCAAGCGCGGGGTGCGGCTGGAGATTGCCGCCGAGCCGAAGCTGCCCTTGGCGCGATTGCCCGAGGGAGAGGTGAAGCAGATTCTCTACAATTTGATTCAAAACGCCATTCAGGCCTCGCCGCCGGGCGGCCGCATTTGCGTTTCCGTCGGCGCCGCCAAAGATGAGTTGATTGTATCCGTCAAGGACGAAGGCCCGGGCATCGATCCTGAGACGCTGCCGCGAATCTTCGATCCGTTCTTCACCACCAAGCAAGGCGGTTCCGACGGCGGCATGGGACTGGGCCTGTCCGTTTCTCGCAGCCTGGCCGAGGCCTCCGGCGGACGGATCGACGTAGAGAGCCGGCCCGGTTGCGGCAGTACGTTCAGCATGGCGTTTTCCTGCGGACGGGAAACGAGCGTTTGAGGAACCTTGTATGAATGCAGCTCCGCCTGCTCGAATTCTGATCGCCGACGACGAACCGTTGTTTTTGAAAACCACCGGAGACTTGCTGCAGCAATCCGGGTACGAATGCCGCTGCGTCGCCGACGCGCCGCAGGCTTTGGCGGCGCTGGACGATCAACCGTTCGATCTGCTGATCGCCGACTTGAAAATGCCCGGCAACCTCAAGTTGGAATTGCTGGAGCAAGGCCGCTCGCGGTTCCCGCACGTGCCGCTGATCGTCGTCACCGGCGCTCCGAGCCTGCCGAGCGCGATCGAAAGCATCCGGCTGCGCATTGCCGACTACCTGCTCAAACCGGTCAAGTTCGACGATTTGCTGGCCAGCGTGAATCGCGCCTTGTCCGCCCGCGAATCGTCGCAGCCGCTCGCCGACGCTCCGTTCATCCAGAACGAACAGGCGCCTGAAATCGTCGGCAAAAGCCCTGCGCTTCGCGAGGCGCTCGAATTCGTAGAGCGCGTCAGCCAGACCGACGTCCACGTGCTGATCACCGGCGAAAGCGGCGTCGGCAAGGAGGTGGCGGCGCGAACCATTCACGCGCGCAGCCGCCGCGCCAAGCACGCCTTTTGCCCGATCGATTGCACGACCATTCCGGAATCTCTGGCTGAATCGGTGCTGTTCGGGCATGCCAAAGGCTCCTTCACCGGCGCCTTCCAGGACCAGCAAGGTCTGCTGCAACAGTGCGATGGAGGCACGGCGTTTCTCGACGAGATCGGCGACTTGCCTTTGGCTTCTCAGGCCAAGCTGCTGCGCGTCGTGCAGCAAGGCCGCTTCACGCCGGTCGGGCGCGCCAGCGAAGTTGCCATCGACGCTCGCTTCATTTCCGCCACCCATCGCAACCTGGCCGACGCGATCGCCGCCGGCCAGTTCCGCCGCGATTTATTCTATCGGATCGCCGTCGTGCAGATTCACCTGCCGCCGCTGCGCGAGCGGGGCGACGACGTGATCCTGCTGGCCGAACGCTTCTTGAAGCAATTAGCGCCGATCAATCCTCGGGTGAGGGACTTCTCCGGCGAGACATTCGACTTGTTCCGCCGCTATGCCTGGCCCGGCAACGTGCGCGAGTTGCGAAACTGTATCGAGCATGCCTTGAGCCTGGCCCGCGGCGAACTTCTGGAGCCGGCCGACCTGCCGCCAACCATCGCCGGGGCCGACGTCGAGCGGCGCATCCCTGCCGGTCGCGCGCCGCGGAATTCTCGCTTGAGCGCCATGGCCGATGCCGAGCGGCAGTACGTCGCTGAGTTGCTGACCCGGCATCGGGGAAACGTCTCGCGCTGCGCCCAGGAAGCCGGCATGACGCGGCAAGGATTTCACAAGCTGCTGAGCAAGCTCGGCGTCGCGGCCAGCGAGTATCGCCGCGAAGGGCGGTCTTGAGGCCCACAGGCGCGCGTCGTCACGCCTGAACCCGTCAGCGCGCCACGCGGGCGAAGCCCATCGCGCAAGCGCTGGCTCTCTACAAACCAAACCAGAGGCCTACCTCACGCGGGAGCGTGATGGCCACGGTAAGACCGACCTCAGCCTCCCGAGGCAGGAGCCGAGGAGCTGAGCGTACAGTAGGCGTCACGCTCCGCGTGAGGGAACCAGGATTGGCATGCCATTGCCTGATGCGAGCGGACGCCACACGCGAACAGTTCACCACGACACGCCAGTCGCAATGCAGGCCGATGCTCCGAGCCAACGTAGGCCAAGCGCCGATTAAAGTGCTGGGCGTTACCGTGTTGCACCACCCGCCTGAAAACGATGCAATTCCGGGCTGTTTCAAGCACATAGCGTCCCCCCCAAACGTTTACATTGGGCCGGGAGCATCTTTGGAGCGCCAAGCAGTGACTTCCCGCTATTTGCCCATGGGTCTGAGCGGCCAGGCCAAGCTTCTGGCCGAGACCGGCATGCCGCCGCGGCGACCGGGGACAGCTCATGCGTCCGCTCCTTATGCGTCCTCTCCAGCGAAAAGGCCCGCCAAGGGGCTCGGCGGCAACGATGAGCTAGCGAAATAGGTCGCAAGCCCCCTCACTCGAAGGCGCCCGTGGCGCGATTCATCGGGCTTCGTGGCGACGAATCGGGCGCAAGCTTCAAAGCAGGCGGCAGGTTCTCCAGCCATATCGGGCGCGCTCCGGCTTGGGATTGTCGAAATATGACTGCGGGCCAACCCCACATTACAATATCCATATTATTAAATGTTTTTGATTT
>DASZUP010000995.1:0-2854 GCA_035547635.1 Pirellulales bacterium | reverse complement strand
TTGTTGCACCCAGTTCTCGTCGCCGTAGGGCAGGCCGGTCGCGGAAGCTCGACGAATCGCCGCCAGGTTCTGCTCTTCGATGGGCAGATGCACCCTCTTTGCCCAGGCACGCCGACGAACCGCCGCATACGGCGATAGCTGCTCGTACACGCTCAACGGGTCGAGCAATTCGTCGGCTTCGTCCAAACTGTGCGCGCAATAACTGCTCCAACGATACTGCTCCGCCCGCCGGACAATCTTGGCCGCAGGGGATTCGCATCGAAGTCCGCGTCTTTATGGAAGACCTCTTGACGGTCGTTTCCACGGTTGATGACGTGGTAGATCAGGTCGGCGTCGATGGGGGCGCAATGGTCGCGGCATGCCGTCAAGGCATCAAAACGCCCACCTCGCGTCAAGTAAATAGTTCTGACCCCTTTTCCTGGGTCCGCGGGGCGGCGCGCATTTGCTGCCAAAGCCGGCGCAAGGCGGGCAAGCAGTCGGGCGAAAGGGTTCGGCGGGCGTAGGTGATCTGGGAATAGAGCCGGGCAAGCTCGCGGATGTCCGCGGCAAGATGCGGCGCCGCGACGCCCAACTGTGAGGCGAACTCGATCGGCGTCTCGTCCGGTCGCCGCGCGGCGTCGCGTTCGAACGCCCAGGCTTGCAAGGCTTCGAACGTATAGCGGACAAGCTGGTCCGGCGATGAACGGGCCGCGGCCCCTGAGACGAACGGATCTTGAAATGCCGCGAACGGACGTGGCGGCGGCGGCGCATCAGCTTGCTCCTTGATCTCTGGGGCCGGCTTGCGGCCGAACAACCCGCTGAAAATCACCTTGAGCTCTTCCCACAAGTTGCGCAAAAACTCCAACACTTGCCGGCGATACCTTAGAAACCCGTAGAGCGCCCCCGCGGCCATCGCGGCATACATCACCCAGCGGATCCAGGAAGCCATCGATATCTCGCTCAACTTCGGCAACTGGGGCAGCGTGCGAGACGGCGATTCGCTCGACGCCTCCGGCGCATCCTGACTCTCCTGCTGCGAATCGGCTTCAGGCGGTTGCTCATTCTGCTGCTCGCCCGCTTGAGACTGATCGGCGCGGGCGTCGCCCGAGGAACTCTGATCTTGCTGCGGCGGCTGGTTCTGACCTTGCTGTTGAGCGGACGAATCGGCGTTGGACTCGGCCGAATCATCTTGCCGCGTTTCCGGCTGCATCTCGTTTGGCGGACGATCCGGCGAGCTTTCGGTTGGGTTTTGATTCTGCGACGACTCCCCTTGTCGCTCTCCGGACGCTTGGCCCTGATTGTTTTGTCCCTGCCGGCCCTGCCCCTGTTGCCCTTGCTGTCCCTGCTCCGATTGTTCTTGTTGATTCTGCGGCGCCTGCCCCTGGCTTTGCTCGCCTTGCGAGTTTTGGCCTGCGGCTTGACCTTGCTGGCGGGAATTCTGCTGCGTGGAACTCTGCTGGCTGCCTGTTGAAGAACCTTGTTCCCCGGACTGTTGGGCGCCGGATTGCTGATTGTTCGAGGATTGTTCGCCGCCTTGTTGTGGCTGGCCCTGCGAGGTTTGGCCCTGCGAGGTTTGGCCCTGCGAGGATTGGCCCTGCGAGGATTGGCCCTGCGAGGATTGGCCCTGCGAGGATTGGCCCTGCGAGGATTGGCCTTGAGAAGAGTCGCTTTGAGAAGATTGCCCCTGTTGTCCAGCGCCTTGCTGTCCAGGCGGAGCGTCGGGAGGCGGCGGCGACTGGTCGGTCGGTTGACCGCTGCGCTGCCCCTGGCCTTCGCCCGGACTGTCGTTCAGCATGGCATGTTGCGAGGCGCCGCGCGTGGGCGAACCGAGCGCGCCGGCAATCAACTCTTCGACCGGATACTCCGGACTCGGTCGCGGAATCAACAAGGTGGCGAGCAGCAAGGCGACGATCAGCGCCGCCCCGACGCTCAGCCAGGCGCCAGTCATGGTCAGCGGCATTTCCAACTTTCGCTGCCGCAGATATCGCCGCAGACCTAGAAAGCTGGTCGTCAACAACAACCCCAATCCGCTAGCCACGTAGGCCATTAACAGCCAGAAGACGTACCGCCGTCGGCCGAGATCGCTCGCCGGCACGGAAGCCTGCCCTAAGCCGAATAAAGGCAGCGCGGCCAACGAGAAATAGACCACCCACAAGCCCGGCGCGTGGGGGCGGCGGCGACGCTCTTCGGGATCTTCGAGCAACCGCTCCCACCAGTTCTTCTTTTTTTTTCGCCGCTTGCCGTCCGGCGTCTGCTCGTCAGCCGATTCCGGCGTCGCCTGGTCTTTGCCCTGCTGCGCCTTTCCCGCTTCGCTCTCGTCCAAACCGGCAATCTGCAGCAAGCCTTCGCCCGATGCGTCCTGCGAGTCGTCAATCAGCGTACAGTCCCAGGTGAGTTTATGCGCGCACCACCAAACCAGGGCCATCAGGCCCCAGGCGATGAACGGCGAATCGACGAACCGCATCATCGCCAGCGCCACGGCACCGGCCAGCGCGAGGCCGTAAATGCTGGCTCGTTCTGCGCCCTCCTCCATCGAGATCCGCGCGATCAGCACGGTCCCCAGCACGAACCAGAACATGATCCAGGTCAGCCGCGCTTCGTACTGGCCGCGGTAAAAGACCTCCAACAGGAAGAAGCACAGACTGCCGACCAGTATCATGATCAGCGCCGGGCTGAGCGCGATCACGACGTAATCGATGCTCGTCATTTGCGGTCGGGAGCGGGCCATGGCCTTTATCCTAGCACGTTATGTACGCAAGGCGCTTCAGTTCCTGTCCGCGGAGTTGCGTCATCCGGTCAGCTTCATCAGGCATGTCACATACATGAGAGCTGATCCCTCAGCGCAGAACATGCTGTCCGCAAAGCGCCGACAGGC
>DASZUP010000994.1:0-3160 GCA_035547635.1 Pirellulales bacterium | reverse complement strand
ATAGTTCTGACCCCTTTTCTGACCCCTTTTTATGTTCGTCGACAAGCCTGCTTGACGTTCGGCGTCTCCGACGGATCTGTTAGAATTCAGCCCGTGACAAAGGCCGGTCTTCGATTGGCACTTGCAACGGATGGCTTCGCGATCTGCAAAAGGATGCGTGTCTGGTACTTCCTTCTACACGTAAAAGGATGGAAGTCTTATAATTCCGAAACAGGCTATCACGCTGATGAAGACGTGGCAGCCACGTATCTGAAGAATACGAGTGGGTTACGACAAACCGACGCCTGCATGTTAGGCTGCAATGCTGCGGCCTACACGCATTGTACGGATCAGTCTAAAAACAAGTTATGTCGCAAGAACCCGCCCTCACGCCTCTGTCGTTGCGAAACCTCTCGACGGCGTCCTGTGCGTTTGCCAAGTGCCAAATTCCGGCTCACGAGCACGCGGACTGTTTGGTGATCGCTTTCGAGGGCGAAGCCGGCAATTCGCACGAGCATGTCGGCACGTTCCTCTACATGCTGGGGATGATTGCGGCCGGCATCGCAGCTTGGTCGCCAATGACTCTCGTGCTCGATCTCCGGAAACTGAAATACGCGTGGGGCGATGAGATGGTACAGGTGCTCGGCAGTAGCGATGTGCCGACTACCGTTGTTACGTCCGATCTCAACCGGAACGGCTTAACCAGCCTGGTTGAGCAAGAGATGTTTGCAAAGGCAAGTGATTGGCTCTTTGAGTCGCTCGCCGACGCTGTGGCAGGGAGTTACCTCAAGTACGCAGCGTTAAGGTCTTCTTCGCTGCGCCGGCCTGCAACATAACCACCGCACTGCAACGGACCGGCCGGGTGGAACGATTCTTGGGGGGCAGGGGACAGGTCCAATTGTTGGCGAGGAGAGCGCGAAGGCATAGACTTGGGGCATGCGGAGAACCTCCCGCCGGAGCTCCTGGCGGGATGCTGTTGGGACGCCTTGAATCGCGGCGTGGGAAGGATGCGGCTGTTTCTGAAGGGCGCGGATTTCGAGGCCGTATTAAAGGCCATTCGCCGCGGCGTCCGACGCGGTCCGTCGGACGGCGGCGAGGCGTGGCTCTGCTCCACTGCCGCTCGCCTCGGTCTTGAGTCAACGCTCCGGCCGGCCGAGAAAAACGGACTCTGCTTGACGGATAAGGCGGAACTGTCCCGTGGTCCTTGATCTGCTCCTGCCGGCTCAGACGGCTTTCATGGTCAGCGAGCTGGGCGCTCGGATGCTGTTGATGAGCCAGAGCGGACGGCCGTTGACGTACTCCCAGCCGCCGAGCGTGAGTGAATTGACGTGGATGTCCGCCGTGTCCGTCAGGCGATCGACGCCGGCGTCGCCCTGGAAGTTGAAGATGTTGCCGTAGAGGCGGTCGAGACTAAGCGAATCATCTCCGTTGCCGAGATCGCCCATGAGCTGGTCGACGACGGTGACGTCATCAAGCTCGACGGTGTCATTGCCGTCCCCGGTGGCGAAGAGCAGATCGTGAAAGGCCGTCGCATTGTCCATGTGCAGCCGATCGGCGCCGCCGCCCGTCACGACGCGAATGTCTTTCATGCTGTAAGCCTTCTCGAACCAGACGACGTCGTTGTCCTGCTCGGCCAGCGAGGCATAGGTCTGTATGTAGATATTGCCTTGGAAGGCCGCCAGGTCGTTTTTCAACTCGACGGTGTCGGCGCCGGCCCCCGTGTAGATCGAGAGATCGTCATTTCCGACGCCGTCGCCGAGCTGAGCGCCGGAGATGTAGACCCAATCGTCCCCATCACCGGTGTTGATGGTCATGGCGCCGCGGGTAACGACGTCCCAGATGATGATGTCATCGTTGTCGGGCGGGTTGAGAGGCCCGGTCGGCTGCACGGTCTTGGCGGCCAGCGACGCGAAGACGGGGGGCGGGGCCGCCGTGTCGATGTGCACGTCGTTAAACGTGGGGGTCGTCGTGCCCGGCCCGGCTGCGCCGATGACCAGCAGATCGTCGCCCGCGCCGAAATTGACGTACAGGCTGCCAGGCACGGTGAAGTCCTGGTGCGCAGCGCCGTTGATCAGGCTGGCTTGGCCGGGATCGCCGCGTCCCTCGACGCGGATTTGGCCGTTCGCAAGCTCATAAATGGCCGCCGTGTTCGCCTGCCCTGCCTGACCGGCGGCTTCAGTCAGATAAAGATTGCCGTTTTGCACGTAGGCGGCGATGTCGCCGGCGAACATTTCGCGTGCTTCCAAAGATTCGAGGCCGAACGGTTTCTTGCGGCGGATCATGTTCAAGTCCTTGTCAGGAGGAACGGGGGGGATGAGACGGCGTCTGGCCGTTTGTCGCTATGTTGCCTAAGCGCAGACGCAACGGTTTCGTTACAAGCCGCCTGCGCCATAGGCGTATCTGGCTTTGCGGTGACGGTGAGCCATCGCCAGCTTGTGCCCGGGCCGCAGAAGGTCGGAGAGTTATCAGAGCTCGTCCTGCTTCGGAGAGGTCTTCCGGCCAGAAATATGCGGCCAAAGGCTTGAACGCGCTTGAGTCGTCGGTGATCCTGTGTGTCGTGACGATCGGACAGCGCGAAGCGGCGCGCGTTCGCCGATCCCGCGGGGGGCGCTGTCTCGCGTTCGATCCATCTCGCACAGCTTGAACGAGGCCTGCATGTACAACACCGGAATCTCGCGGCGCCAGTGGTTACGATCCTCCTTGGCGGCAAGCGGCGGGGCGCTGGCGGGAGCGTCGGCGCTAGCCGGCGTGGCGAAAGCTGAGCCGGGAGAGAAGCCCAGTTCGCTTACGATCACCGCGGTCGAGACGTTTTCGCTAAGCCATAAGCTGGCCCGTTCGTTCGGGCCGTCGACGGCGACCTCGCCGTATCGCACGGCGCTGCTGGTCAAGCTCAGCACCGATAGCGGGCTGGTTGGCTGGGGCGAAACGATCGACCTGCCCGGCACGCGCAGCATTATCGAAGATCGTTTGAAGCCGATCCTGCTGGGCGGCAACCCGCTGGAACATCGCAAGCTATGGCGCTCCATGTGGGGCGCCAATTTTGGCGACGCTCGAGCGGTGGCCGCCGCAGACATTGCCCTGCACGACCTGCGCGGCAAGGCCTTGAAGCAATCGGTTGCCGAGATGTATGGCGGCCGGGTGCGCGACAAGACGCCGGCCTACGCCGCGGCAATGAATTACG
>DASZUP010000993.1:0-13798 GCA_035547635.1 Pirellulales bacterium | reverse complement strand
GGCCCACTTGCGATTTCAGCGAACGGCGCATGCGGCCCCTGAGGCGGCGCCCTCCGGCCTGGAAATAGAGCCGGATCCCGCCCAAGTGCTCGGCTCGCATTGTCCCGCCGCGATGGAGCACCTGGAACGCCTCGACGATACGGTCTTCGAAGCCATCGCGGGAAAGCCCGGCGCCATTGAACTATTGCGAAAGCTCTGGCCGGAAGTGTTAGCCAGGCTGGGGCCGGACCTGGTCGAAGAATCTCGCGAGCAATACCTGCACCATGCCCTGCGCGTCTGGCGCAACTGCCTGGAAGGGGATCAGATCCGCAATCCGGAACTGGCCGTCTCGGCGATGGACGTCGTTTGCCTGTTGTTTAACGAGTAGCGGCTGCCCGGCCGCACTTGCCCGTCAGGCCTTGCTCGGCAGCAGTTCGCGGAATTGGCGAAACAAATAATCGCTGTCGTGGGGCCCCGCCGAGGCCTCCGGGTGGTACTGCACGCTGAAGGCCGGAAGTTCGCGATGTCGCACGCCTTCGATCGTGCCATCGTTGAGGTTGCGATGCGTGATTTCCAATTCGGCCGGCAGCGTAGCCTCATCAACGGCAAAGCCGTGGTTCTGCGATGTGATCTCTACGGCGCCCGTCAAATGATTCATCACTGGCTGGTTGGCGCCGCGGTGGCCGAACTTGAGCTTGAACGTCTTCGCCCCGCAGGCCAACGAGAGCAGTTGGTGCCCCAGGCAGATGCCAAATACCGGCGCTTTGCCTAACACCCCGCGAATGGTTTCGATGGCGTAAATGAGCGGTTCGGGGTCGCCGGGACCGTTCGAGAGGAACACGCCGTCGGGCTTCTGCGCCAACACCTGCTCGGCAGTCGAAACGCCGGGCAGCACCGTTACGCGGCAGCCGAGCGACCGCAAATGGCGGGCAATGTTCCACTTCATGCCGTAGTCGAGCGCGACAATATGCGGAGCGCAGTCTTCGTCGTTGGAGGGGCTTGAATCGTAGCTTTCCAATTGTGACCAGGGACTGAGCTCAGCCGTCCAAACCCGCGGCTCTGCCGGCACGACCTCGCGCACCAGGTCTCGCCCGACCAGACCAGGGCTTTTTTGGGCCTTCGCCACCAGGCTTGCGTCGTCGAGATCGATGGTGGAAAGCACCCCTTTCATCGCGCCGCGAGTGCGAATGCGGCGGACCAGCGCTCGCGTATCGATGCCCGCCAGCCCCATGACTCCTGCCGATGCCAGGTACGAGTTCAAGTCGCCGGAGGCCCGGAAATTGCTGACCTGGCGGCTCAATTCCCGCACGACGAATGCCGACAAGCGCGGCCGGTCGCTCTCCACGTCCTCCGGGTTGACGCCGTAGTTGCCAATCTCAGGACAGGTCATCGTTACGATCTGGCCGCAGTAGCTCGGGTCGGTAATGATCTCCTGGTAACCGGTCATCGACGTGTTGAAACAGACTTCGCCGTCGACTTCGCCAGTGGCGCCAAACGACGTCCCCGTATAGACCGATCCGTCTTCCAGGGCAAGCTTAGCAGGTTGCGACATGGGTTTGGTGCGTGCCGATTGTGAGGCGCGGTATGGAGTCAGCAGGGTTCCGATTATGCCAATGAAAACGAATGCACCGCCGAGCGGCCGGCGCAAGGCAAGCATCCTAAAGTAATTGCGATCCGAACCCGATACGTCTCTAACGGCTGTGGGTCTCCGGACAAGGCAAAGCTAATCCCCTTGCCACGTCCGGGCAGCCTCTGAAGAGGGTCCTTGTCCCGGCGAACAAGGACCCTCATTTTTTTTGCGCAGGGCCGAACTGCGGGAAGTCAGTATACGGTCTGCACCTGCGGACGAGTAGGGGCGCGAGCTGCACCGAAGCAGGTTGTCCGAACGCCCGTAAATCCGTGTCCGGGGCGACCTGCGGCGCCCTAGCCTCTCTCGCGACGCCTCGCCAGCGCCGCGGCAGGCCCGGAGACTCGCCGATGCCGGCGGGAAGCCGCTCCGCGTGCAAAAACGGCCGCCCAAACGCCCGAGGCGGGCCGTCGTGGCAGTTCTCGGCTGGCGATTCTTTCGCCTCAGATGGCGAACAATTCGCCGTTTCGACTTCCGAGCCAGCGTTCAAGAAAGCCATAGACGCCATTTCTTTCGGCGTCTGGCGCCGGCCTGATTTAGGCACGGCGAATGCTCTTCTGGCTCCCGCCGAAATAAACCGCCTCGTTGGGCGACGGTTCGGCCCGGCTTCGGCTTGCGGTCGTCGCGGGACCAGGGCCCGGCAAGAAGGTATACTGCCTGTGTCAGTGGCGCTCGTCTCGCAGTTTGCGTGCGCTCGCCCGTGGAAAGTGCGGTTGACGCATGGCCGGTTCACTCGCAGCAAACAAGGAGAATGTCGTGAAACTGAAACGCCGGACTCTGATTGCGCTGGCGGCAATGCTGGCGTTGACTCCTTCGCTTCGCGCCGCCGAGCCGGCATCTGCGAACTATCAAAAGATGGTCGATCGCGGCATTGACTACTTGCGGCAAACGGGCCAGGCGGAGGACGGCTCGTTCAGCAAACGGGTTGGCCCGGGGGTGACGGCCCTGGTGACGACGGCGGTGCTGCGGCATGGCCGCACCGTGCGCGATCCGCTGGTCTCCAGGTCGCTCGAGTATTTGGAGGATTTCGTCCAGGAAGACGGGGGCATTTATGCACCCAAAAGCCGCCTGCCGAATTACGAGACCTGCCTGGCGATCGTCTGCTTCAAAGAGGCCAACGCTGACGGCCGCTACGACAAGCTGCTCCAGCGGGCCGATGCTTACATCAAGGGCCTGCAGCGGGACAGCGACGAAGGCAAGGACAAGTCGGATGTCGCATACGGCGGCGCCGGTTACGGCAAAGAGGGCAGGCCCGACCTGTCGAATACACATTTCTTCATTGAGGCCTTACGCGCCGCGGGCAGCGGCCCGGAAGACGAAGCGATGCAGAAGGCGCTGATCTTCGTCTCTCGGTGCCAGAACTTGGAATCCGAACACAACACCACCAAATACGCGGCCCTGGTCAACGACGGCGGCTTTTATTACACGCCTGCCGTCGACAAAGCCGATCCGGCGGGCGAAACGCCCAACGGCGGATTGCGCAGCTACGGCGCCATGACCTACGCCGGGTTGAAGAGCATGATCTTCGCCGGCGTGGGCCCCGACGACCCGCGAGTGAAGGCGGCCTACGACTGGGTCCGCAAGCATTATGACTTGGGGGCCAACCCCGGCATGGGGCAATCCGGCCTGTATTATTACTACCACACGTTCGCCAAGGCGCTCGACGCGTTGGGCAAAGATGAAATTGTCGATGCCGACGGACAAAAGCATGCCTGGCGAGATGAACTCATCGCAGCTTTGGCCGAGCGACAGCAGGAGGACGGCTCTTGGCGCAATACCGACCGCCGTTGGCTTGAAACCGATCCGAATCTCTGCACCGGCTTCGCCCTGCTGGCCTTGAGCTACTGCAAACCCGGAGAGAAGTAACGAACGAAAGGCTTGCGAACGACAGCCAGTTTGGGACTCGCGGCGGGTAAGGCGGGTTCCCAGCGCCTTAGGCCTTGGTTCCCCGAACGCTGCATTCAGTCCGTTCGTTCAAGGTTTTGCCGCTTGTCCAATAACGCCGCCAATTCCTCCAGCAACGCCGCTTGGCTGGGGTTGATGCGCCGTTTCGCTTCGTCAAGTCCGAAGAATTCGGCCCGATCAATTTCCGGAAACTCCTGACGCCGGCCCGACTTGGGCGGCCATTCGATCGAGAAGGAGTTGCTCTTGATGCACGCGGGGTCGCAATCGCCCCGAAAAGCCCAGGCATGCACCGTTTTTCCGCCCTTCTGCTTGATGGGCGTCAGCGGCACAAACGGCCCGGCCGGCCTCAGGCCGGTCTCTTCCTCAAATTCGCGGCGGGCTGCCAGCAGCAAGTCTTCGCCTTGGCCCGCTTCCCCTTTGGGGATTGACCAGGCGCCTAAATCCTGGTTGCGAAAAAAGGGGCCGCCCGGGTGAGCGAGCAGTACTTCGATGACGCCCTGCTTGACCCGATACAGGAGCACGCCTGCGCTGATTTTCGGCATGGAAAAAGAAAGCTACCCGGCTAGGACTCGAACCTAGAATGAGGGAACCAAAATCCCTAGTGTTACCATTACACCACCGGGTAAAGGCGGAGAGAAGCGGTCAGCCTGAAGGTTCCCCATTGGGCCGGTTGACTACCGAAAAGGCGAGTTGCTCCAATTCGATGGCCAGGTCGACGCCGATCCGCGGCACCCCTTCAGGAAGGACAATCGTGACGGGAGCGAAGTTCAGGATTCCTTCGACCCCGACCGCCACCAGCCGGTCGGCCACGGTCTGGGCCGCAGCGGCCGGAACGGCGATCATGCCAAGGCGTATCCTATTGGCTTGAGCCACATCTGGCAAGCGATCCAAATGCTGGACCTCAAGACCTTCGATCTGCGTTCCCACCTTGCTCGAGTCGGTATCGAAGGCGGCCACGACCCGGAATCCGCGCTGCTGAAACCCGCGGTATCCCAATAAAGCTCGCCCCAGGTTGCCCACCCCAACCAGAACAACCAGCCATTGCTGGTCGGTTCCCAGGATCTTCTTGATGGCCGCGATCAGCTCGTCGCACCGGTAGCCGATGCCGGGATAGCCGAAATGGCCAAAATAGGCCAAATCCTTGCGGACTTGGGCGTCAGTGAAGCCGAGCACGCTGCCAAGTCGGTGCGAGCTGGTCGTTTCATGACCGTCCCGGACGAGATGCTCGAGCTCGCGCAGATACAGGCTCAGCCGGCTGACCACCGCCTTGGGGACCGAAGGGTCTGCCGAGTCGGCGGAAATCTTCCTTTTCGGGGAACTCATGTCGCCTGGCAGACAACTCCAAACCGCTTCAACAATCCAACCCGGCGGAGGGCCGCCTCACTGTAAATGAAACTTTTTGCCTTAACAACCCCCAGCGAATGGACGGAAAGAGACGCCATGGCGAAAGGGCAACGGCAAAGTAGGGAACGCCTGGCGTTTGCCGGCGGCGCGGCGGGCACAATCAGGGCGTGTCCCGGAGTAAGCGGGAACCGGCCGAACCGGAAGGCGCCGGCGGGCAAGTCGGCGATGATTGAGAGATCGCAACCATAAATCTCCCCTTTTCGCCTTTCGCCCGAATCGCCCGCGTTACCAATTGAGGCCTTGCGCGTAGTCGGCGTGAATCTGACCGGTGGTGGTGTTGTAGAGCCAGCCGCCATTGCTGCCGCTGGCCGCTGTGGGGGGGGATGTCGTGATGGCGGTTACGGTACTGCTGTTGGTGAAGGGGTTTACCGGCAAGCCGTTCACCATGTAAGGGCCATACGGATAACTTGCACCCGCGGTCCCCGTGTTGCCGCTGGCATCCGTAGCAGACGTCAATTGCGGCAATCCGCCGGAAGTCAGCGTCGGGATCGCCCCGCCATGATGCAGCTTGTAGAGCTCGATCTGCGATCGCATCGATTGCAAGTTGAACTTCATCGAGCTGGTCTTGGCGTCGGTGGCCGACGAGGAAAACTGGGGAATGATCGTAGCCGCCAAGACGGCCATGATCACAACGACGATCAAGACCTCGATCAATGTGAAAGCTGAATGGCCACGTTTTGCAGTCATCATGGTTGAGAATTCCTTAGCACGCCTGGTTGCGAATCCGTCGTACGCCCACTTAGTTGGAACGGCGGCGCCCGGACTTCAAGGTTGGCAATCGGAGGAAAATCTTAGGCTCCTGCCACAGATTAGTTACGTTGCCGTTTTGCACCGGTCAAACGCCGGCTGGGAAAAAATTCCCGCCGCATTTTCGCGTTTGTTGCTCCGCTCCCCCGGTTGGCGACGCGAGTAAGCGCCGACGTGGCGATTCGGTCGGCTGCAGGCCTGATCTCGCCCGTCACAACGCCCTCCTTCGTCGGAAGCAATTCAAGCCGTCAAGTCGCTTTAGCCGTTATATAAGGTGAGGCAGACTAAATCCTTAGAACCTTTCTTAAGCCAACGTAAATCGCCAGGCATCCCAGCTTTCGCATTCTATTTCTCTTGTATCCATCAAGCAAACTACCTGCCTTGACGATAGTGAACGGTATGCGGCTCACCTAGCGCCTGATTGCAGCGTATGCGATATCCGGGGCGAGTCGGATGTAAAAGCAATCGAGGCAACCGGGGGAACGCGCGTCAGACGCGCTGGCCGCAGAACTTGCGGGCGAGCAGTTCTCGCCAAACCAGGCCCAAACCACGTTTTTGACATCACTGGAGGAGGCAGGAACATGAAAACCCTGTTGGGAGCTCCGTTGATCGCTGTGGTGTTCGCAGCGCTCTCGGCCAGCTCAGCCGACGCCAGCTATTGCGGCGCGGCGCGTTACAAGTGTTGTGCTCGTAGCTGCGACACCGTCAGCTACGCCTGCTGTAAGCAGCAGTGCCACACGGTCATGAAGACCTGCAAGGAGGTGGTCTACGAGAAGCAGGACTACACGTGCTATAAGACGTGCTACGAGACGGTCTGCGAAGACCGGGCCGTGGATTGCGTCAAGTACGTGCGGGAGACCGCCTACCGCGATTGCGAGTACACGGTCTGCAAGCCGGTGTGGGAAACCAAGACGCGAACCGTGAACTACACGGTTTGCAAACCGGTCTGGGAAACCAAGACCAGGGAAATCCCGTACACGGTCTGCAAGCCCGTCTACGAGACCCGCACCAAGGATATCTGCTACACGACTTGCAAGCCGGTCTGGGAGACCAAGACCAAGGATATCTGCTACACGGTCTGCAAGCCCGTCTACGAGACCAAGACCAGGAACATCTGCTACACGGTCTGCAAGCCGGTCTACGAGACGCGTACCAAGAATATCTGCTACACGACTTGCAAGCCGGTCTGGGAAACCAAGACCAAGGATATCTGCTACACGGTCTGCAAGCCGGTCTACGAGACCCGCACCAAGGAAATCCCGTATACGGTCTGCAAGCCCGTCTACGAGACCCGCACCAAGAATATCTGCTACACGGTCTGCAAGCCGGTCTACGAGACGCGTACCAGGAACATCTGCTACACGACTTGCAAGCCGGTCTGGGAAACCAAGACCAAGGATATCTGCTACACGGTCTGCAAGCCGGTCTACGAGACCAAGACCAAGGAAATCCCGTACACGGTCTGCAAGCCCGTCTACGAGACCAAGACCAAGGATATCTGCTACACGGTCTGCAAGCCCGTCTACGAGACTCGGGAGCGCGTCTGCAAGTACACCACTTGCAAGCCGGTCTACGAGACGAAGACCAAGGAAATCTGCTATACGGTCTGCAAGCCGGTGCACGAAACGCGCGAGCGGACCGTGTGCTACACCGTCTGCAAACCGGTGCACTACACGAAGACGATCAACGTGTGCTGCGGGCACTGGGAAACCCAGGTCTGCGAACGTCCGGGCCGCGTGATCACCAAGTGCGTGCAGGAGCCTGGCTGCTGGACGTGGGACCCTTGCTGCTGCAAGTGCGTCTATCACCCCGGTTGCGTGAAGAAGTGCCAGGTTCAGTGCCCGCCGGTCAAGGTCTGCAAGAAGGTTTGGGTTCCTGAAGTGCAAACTCGCGAAGTCCAGTGCGTCAAGTACGTTCGCGAGACCTGCACCAAGACGGTTCCCTATACGGTCTGCAAGATGGTGCCCGAGCAACGCGTGAAGACCTGCACCTACCAGGTCTGCCACATGGTCAAGGAGTGCCACGAGAAGCGGGTTCCTTACACTGTCTGCAAGATGGTGCCGGAACAGCGCGTCAAGACCTGCTCCTACACCGTCTGCAAGATGGTGCCGGAGCAACGCGTCAAGACCTGCACCTACAAGGTCTGCCACATGGTTCGCGAGAACCACGTCAAGCAGTGCAACTACACCGTCTGCAAGATGGTGCCCGAGCAGCGAGTCAAGACCTGCTCCTACACCGTCTGCAAGATGGTGCCCGAGCAACGCGTCAAGACCTGCACCTACAAGGTCTGCCACATGGTTCGCGAGACCCACGTCAAGCAGTGCAGCTACACCGTCTGCAAGATGGTGCCGGAGCAACGCGTCAAGACTTGCACCTACAAGGTCTGCCACATGGTCAAGGAGTGCCACACCAAGGAATGCCCCTACAAGGTGTGCCACATGGTGGCCGAGAAGCACGTGAAGCAAGTGCCGTATTGCGTCTGCAAGCCGGTGCACTACACGAAGACCGTGCAGGTCAAGCGATGCGTGCCGAAGCAGGTGGCCTACACGGTCACCCGCTGCGTGCCGAAGGTGATCTGCAAGCAGGTGCCGGTGCAAGTTTGCTGCCCGGTTCCCTGCTGCAACTAGTCAGGTCCAGTTGATTCACTCCTCCGGCTGACGGTCAGCGGAGGGCCTGGTCTCGCCACCAGCGGCGGCCTGATCCTTAACGGATCGGGCCGCCGTTTTTTTTTGCCGGTCAGGACTGGCGTCAGGGAGCGAGCGGAAGGCGCCGAACGTCGCACGGCACGCTGTTTTCGTTTTCACTCGCCTTGGCCGTTGACGTTTAGTCGTCTTGCTTCGCGACTTTGTCGACCGCGGCGTCGGCTTTGCGCTTGCGGAGTTGGGCGGCTCGCCGCGCTTGCAGACGTTGCTTTCGCGCCTCGGCCTTCATCTCGGTCAGTTGTCGCTCCTGCTGTGCGAGTTGCAGCGCCTGCCGCTGCAGCATCTGTTGAGCATAGGCCCGTTGCATCATCTGCTGGGAATATGCCTGCTGAGACAGCGAGGACGACAAACCGAATCCCAAGCCGAGGCTGGAGAACATTGGCCCGCCCGCCATTGAGGCGCCCCCCGGACCGCCTGTCATCGTGGAGCGTCCCGGACCGCCGCCCCCGCGGCACTGGGCCCAACTCGGAGCAGCGACCAGCGTCGCTGAGAGCAGGAACAACGGCACAAGAAACAATTTCATTTGCCTTCTCCCTCCGTAACACGCCCCAAACCATCAGGGTAAAACGCGAGAATACTGCGGAAAACGCGGTGAAATATCAGGCCAGGAACCTGGTTTGAGGAGTCAGCAGCCGACCGTCCAAGACATGCTCAGCCGGGAGGCTTACGCCGATTGTAAGCAAGAAAGCTTAAGGAAACATGAAATCGGCCTTGGTTTTCCGTGTTTTTTCATGCCCGGCGGTTCATGCGCCGCGCCTTCGGCGCCGGAGGCGGCCGACGATGCGTCGTTTCGGCCGGAACTGTGGCGTTTCCGCCCCGCGGGCGTGATAAACTGTGTGGTCCGGGATCGCCTCCGAAAGCCGCAACGTCACGCGAGAGTCATGCCGATGCTTTGTTTCCTGCCGCCGCGCCCGAACCGATTTGCATTGAGTGGCGCGCTGCTGATGGCAGCCGCGCTCGTATCCTGCCGCACCTTCGCAGACGAGTTTCAGGCCCAGTGGCCCGCCGAGATCTCGCGTCCCTGGGCGGGCGGCGATTTCTGGACCAATCCGCTTGAAGACTGGCGGCTCCGCAACGGGCGAGTCGAAAACAGCCATTCGGGCGGAAATCGGAACGTCGTGCACCTCACCGCCGAGTTGACGGACGCTGCGGCGGGCTTTGCGGCGAGCGTCAAGATCGACCAGCTCAGCGAGCGACTCTCGAACGAAGGGTTCGTCGGCTTTGAACTCGGTTTGCAGGGCCGGTTCGGCGACTATCGTGATTCCGCCATTTACGGCGCTGGCTTTGCCGCCGGGGCGACCTTCGACGGACGGCTGTTCATCGGCGCCCCGGAGACCGAGGCGCCACGGCTGGAGCTGCCGTTCCGCAACGTTACGCTAGAACTGACGGGCGAATCGGTGCAGGAAGGATGCCAATTGACGCTTCGCGCGCTGGATCCCGCCGGACGAGAGCTGGCGCACGTCAAGAGAAACGACGTGCATCGCTCTTGGCTTCCGGGGCTCGTGGCCCTGGCGGCATCGACGAAAGGTCCCGCGCAAGCCTCGCTGAATCAACCGCGTCCCGAGCAAAGAGCCCCATTGCCTCAGGCCCGCGGGGGAGAAGGCCGGTTTGCATTCTCGGAATGGAAGCTCAGTGGCGAACAGGTGCAGCGAAGGCCGGAGCGATCGTTTGGCCCGCTGCTGTGGACCACGTATACCTTAACCAACGAGGGCTCGCTGAAATTGCTAGTCCAGCTCGCGCCGGTAGATTTCGACGAGGCGACCGTCAAGCTCGAATTGGACGGCCGCGCCGCCGGCGAGGCTCGAGTTGAACCTCGCTCTCGCACGGCCTTGCTGAGGGCCGAAGACCTCGATGTCAACTCGCCGCACGAATTTGCGGTTGTGTTCGTCGACCAGGACGGATCCGTCTCGCGGTCCAAGGGAACGATCCGCCGCGTCCCCCGTGGCCCGCGAGTGACGGCGGCGTCGCTGTCGTGCAACGACGCCACCGGTTTTCCGCACAACGACCTGGTCCGTAACGTGACGGCTCAGCGGCCGAATATCGTGACGTTTCATGGCGACCAAATCTACGAAGAGATCGGCGGGTACGGTCTGGTGATGGGAGACAGCGACCGCTCGACGTTGAGTTACCTGCGCAAATACTACATGCACGGCTGGACATGGCGCGAACTCCTGCGCGACATTCCCAGCGTTACCATTCCAGACGATCATGACGTGTTTCACGGCAACCTGTGGGGCTGCGGCGGCAAACGGGCGGACATGACGCTGAAGGCCGGCTACGAACAGCAAGACTCGGGCGGTTACAAGCAGCCGCCCGTATTCGTCAACGCGGTGCATCGCACGCAGACCGGCAACTTGCCGGATCCGGTCGACCCGGCGCCGTGTAAGAACGGCATTTCTGTTTATTTCACCGTCCTCGACTACGGGCCGCTCGATATTGCGATTGTCGCCGACCGGCAGTGGAAGTCGGCGCCCAAGGGCTTGCTGCCGGAAGCCAAGATCGAAAACGGCTGGCCGCAGAACCTGCAGTGGGATCCCAAGACGCAAGCATTTCACCCAGACGCCCAATTGCTGGGGCCGCGGCAGGAAAAGTTCCTGGCCGATTGGGCCGTCCGGCATTCTCCCAAGACGCCGTTCCGCCTCGTCGTTTCGCAGAGCCCCTGGTGTGCGCCGCAGACGTTGCCCGAAGAGATCCATCACGATAAAGCGGTGCCTTCGCTGCCCGTCTACAAGCCGGGCGAATATGCTCCGAACGACGAGCCGAAGCCCGATTTTGATACCAACGGCTGGCCGCAGAACAAGCGAGATTTGGCGCTGCGGCTGTTAAAGCAGGCGGGCGCGTTGCACATTACGGGCGACCAGCACCTGGGAAGCACCGGACAATACGGCATCGATGCCGATGACGACGGTCCCTGGTGGATCAGTTCGCCCGCCACGGCGAACACGTGGCCGCGGCGCTGGATGCCCATGAAGCCGGGACGCAACCGCCAGCCCGGCGCCCCGCGCTACACGGGCGGGTATGAAGACGGCTTTGGCAACAAGATGACGATCCACGCCATCGCCAATCCTCACGACATCGATCGCGAGCCGGGCCGGCTCTTCGATCGGGCCGTCGGCTATACCATCACCGCCTATGAAGTCGAAACCGGCAAGGCGACTCTGGCCAACTGGCCCTATTGGGCCGCACCCGACCTGCCGGCCCCCGACAATGCGCCTTATCCCGGCTGGCCAATCGAGATCCAACTCGCTTCGCCGCGATAGGATGTCGCGAGCCAACGGGAAACCGTGACGGCGGGAAGGCAGGCGATGCCCTGCCGCAATCGCTCCGGTTTGTCCCGCCGCGTCGTGCGTCAACGCATGCGAGTAAACTCGATGGCGCAGACGGCATAAATGCGCGAGCCTTGGTTCCAACGCCAGAAACCGGTGAACTCTGCGCCGCCGGTACATTGGGAAAGTTCTTGATCGCTTTGGAACAGCGAAAGCAAGACCAGCGGATTCAAGCCGTGAAAGAAGTTGCTCCGAGGCAGAATATCTGCGAGCAGCGCACGCCAGTCGGGTTCGATCGCGGAATTCAGTTCCGGTACGGTCACCGAAGAAACAAAGTCGGTTGCCAGCACGGCGCGACCGCCCGGCGCCGTCAATCGGCAAAGCAACCGCAGGTGGGCCGTGCGCAACGCGATGATCAGTTCAAGCAGGCGCGGGTGGTGCTCTCCCAGGCTGAGCACGGCGCTATCGATCAGTTGGCTGACGACGCACGTCGATGCGACGGCGCTGAACGGCCCGCCGAAATCGGCGGCCGCGCCCTGCTCGGCCAGTCGGATGGCCTCGGCGACTTCGGCGTCGGAAAGCGCCTTGCCTGACGTCGGCCGGTTCAGCTTATCCCAACAGCCCGTCAGATCGACTCCGCCATGCAAGCGAAGCCCGGATCGGTCTGCTTCGCTTTGTCGCGAGGCGGCTCCCTCGAGCGCCTCTGAATCGATATCGACCAGGTGTACTTCCGGAAACCTGCGAGTGAGCGAGGCGAGTTCCAGGTCGTCGCAGTTGCCGGCGCCAAGCACGCAGAGCGGACCCGGCGGCGAGGGCGCGGGGCGGAGCAGCCGTGCAGCCAACTCCTGCCGGTGACGCGTGTAGGCCGACCAGCGAGATTGTCCTCCGGCGTTGCGTCGCTTCTGCTCGTTAACCAGCCAATGCATGCGTCGTGAGACAGGGGTGCAAAGTTCCCAACCAGGCGATTCTCGCATTATGGTTCACTGCCGCAACCGCGGCAAATCGCTGACCGGCCGCTCGACCGGCGGCCGCAATTGCCGTGACGATAATTGCCGCCGGTTCGCAAACCTTATTGTAAAGTCGAGGGATTTGAGGCCTCGGACTTGCGGCGTTCCGTCTCGTGCCAGCGTTTCCAGCGGCTGATTCGCTCGCGCGTATCGGTCGCCGGATCGCCGGGGCGCAGAGCGACGTCGCGGCCAACGACTTTGGGCAAGGCGTCCAACGCCGCGACTTGCACCCCCAGGCTGTCGGACAGCAGTTCAATCAAGGCGTCGGTATAGGCCGGGTCACCCAGCGCCCCCATGGCGACGGCCGCCTGGCGGCGGATCTCCGGATCTCTGTCGCGGGCCAACCGTTCCAGCTCCAGCGGGCCGCCAGGCGCGCCCAGCTTGACCAGACTCTGGGCCACGGCCAAGCGGAGCTCGCGATCGTTGGAGGCCAATAGATTCTGAAGCGGACTTACGTCATCCAGCATGCCGGGGTGTCCCAAAGCGTCGACCGCGGCCAGCACCACCGGCCGCTGCTCGTCACCCAGCGCCGTCAGCAGCACCGTGGCATGTTTGCGATCCGGGAACGCGGCCAGATATTCGCAAGCCAGGCGGCGGACTTCCCCCGATTTATGCGTCAGCCCTGCGTAGGCCAGGCGGACAGCGGGTTCGCGAGGATCCTGGGCCACGGCGCGCATCATGGAATTCCAGACCAGAACGTCAGGTTCGCGGGCGCCCAGTTCCGCCAATCGCAACAGTCCCAGCCACGATAGCGATTTCAGCTTGGCCTGTTCGGCCAGCTTGAGCGCTGCTTGCCGCCGCTCCAGCGCTTCCGGCGCCGTCAGGCGATCGAGCGCTTCGAACTCGGGACTGCGCTTGGCCAAAACGTCGCGATAGATCACGTCAGGCAGCACAACGCTCCGCTCCAAAGCCAGCCGTTCCAATGCCGGCGTCAGCTCGGGACCGAATTCATCCAATTCGTAGAGCGCCAGCCGCATGGCGCCGCCCGTGGGAGGCGCTTCTTGAATTCGCCGCACGATCTGTTCCGCCTGGCGCAGGCGTTGGGACGAAATCTCTTGCGGCGCAGCCGCCTGCTCCGGAGCCGCTGCCGCCGGCATGGCTGCGAACGGATGCGTTTCCCCCCATGTCTTTCGCAACGCGGCAAGCATTTCCTCCCGTCGT
>DASZUP010000992.1:0-7615 GCA_035547635.1 Pirellulales bacterium | reverse complement strand
ACAGGTCGAGAATCTTTTCCCGTTCGCGAAAGGCGTACAAGAAAGGGCTGAACGTACCGAGATCGAGCCCGTAGGCGCCCATGCCCACCAGGTGGCTGGCGATGCGGCCCATCTCGGCGATGATGACTCGCAGGTGGCGGGCCTTTTCAGGCAGCTCGAGCTTCATCAACTTCTCGACGGTCAGCGCCCAGCCGAGATTCATGTTCATGCCGGCCAGGTAATCCATCCGGTCGGTGTAGGGAATCCACTGCTTGGGCGTCAGGTTCTCGCCGATTTTTTCCGCACAGCGATGGAGATAGCCGATGTGCGGCGTGACCTCCGAGACGATTTCACCGTCGGTCCGCAGCACAAGACGCAACACGCCGTGCGTACTGGGGTGCTGCGGCCCCATGTTCACCAGCATCTCGTCGGTCCGCACGTCAAACTCGACAATGCGGGGATCTTCCAAATGCGTCGCCATCGAATGCTCTTTTCCTGTTTATCTCGACTCGCCGTGGGCGTTCGTATTGTCGTGGTGTCGCTTGCTGCCCGCCTACTTGCCGCGAATCCCGTGGTACTCAAGCGGCATTTCATAGTCTTTTCGCAGCGGATGGCCGACCCAATCCTCCGGGCAGAGGATTCGCCGCAGGTTCGCGCGCCCGGTGAAGTACACGCCGGACAGATCGAAGACCTCGCGTTCGTGCCAGTCGGCCGTGCCCCACACGCCACTGACGGAAGGAAGCTCGGGCAACTCGCCCGGCACGTCATCTCGCCAGCGAGGCAGCATGACTTTCAGCACCAGGCTCGCCTTGTTCGGCAAGCTCCAGAGGTGGTAGACCACTTCCGTGTGCGGTTCCCAGCCGGTCTTGGCGGCTTTCTTGGGGTCGGCCTCGAAGTAGTCGACGCCGCTTATGCAGCTCAGGAAATTGAAGCGGAGCTGCGGGTCGTCTCGCAGGTGGAGACAGACCTCGACCAGGCCCTCGGGCGAAACTTCGATCCACGGGTCGATTGCCTCCAGGTTGGCGCCCGTGATCTTATCGCCGAACTTCTTTTTCAGGCTATCCAGAAACGCTTGACCGCTCATCTAAGGTTTTTCCAGGCTCTGCTGCGAAGGGGCAAACTGTTCGGCGATGAAATTTCAAATACTGCCAGGTCTCCGGTCCGGCCGACATGCCAAGGCGCCGCCAGCAACTTTGCCGACCAGCGACTCATGCCGGCCAACAACTCGGGCGGTCGGACCTATGCGACCAGCACCGGCGGCTCTTCGACGATCGTCGGCGGTTCGCCCCGCACTCGCAAGGCCCGCTCCTGACTGACCGCCCGCACCCAATCCAGATCGCCACGCCTCCAGACGTAGGCAAAACCGACCATCAATACGGCGAAGAACACGGCAATGTCAAAGATCGACGCCAAGGCCAGGTTGCCCGCCATTTTCTCGATGGCCTGCTCATTGCCGATGCGGCCCGCCCCCGGGTCAGGCACGGTCGGATTCGGCACGCCCAAATCGCTGAAGATCTGAGCCGCCTGAGGAGTCAGCGAGAGCTCGCCGGAGGCCGCTGCCTGGACCTTGGAGAAGTTGGGATCCATCAGGTGCGTGGCCTTGCCGAAGACGGTGGCCCAGGGAAAGAAGAACGCGACTTCGACGTCGAAAATGATGAACAGCAGCGCGACGACATAGAACCGCAGGTCGAACTGTACGAAGCTCGATCCGATCGTCGGCTCGCCGCATTCGTAGACGGCCAGCTTTTCGGGGTTGGGCGCCTTAGGACGCAAGAACTTGCCGACCAGCAGGTTCACGAACAAGAACACAAAGCCGACGGAGGCAAACAACGCCAGATAGGCGACGATCACGGTGGGGGACATGCAAGACTGCCAGGTTGAGACAATCGTCCGACGAATGCCGCCGACAACGCATCAGGAAGCCATCGTGCGGCGACTACATTCGCGACATTGTAGGCCAACGAGTGGCGAATGCAACCCGCTCACTCGGCTTCAAAGTCGGGCGATTCTTCAGCGTTTTCGCGAACGGAGCTGGCGGCGGCCAGCGACTGGCGGCCGCGAAAGCCCGCGTCCAGGTCGTGCCAGTGCAGCACCTCGGGCTCGCCCAGCTTCCAGCAAAGATAGACGGGCCGGCCATCCATCATCGCAGGAAAATCGACCAGCCCTTCGGGGCCGTTCTTGGGCTCGACGCCCAGTTCGCGGAGCTCTTCCACGTATTCCTGCAATCGCTCGCTGTCCTTCTCCAGATCCTGCTCGACCTGCGCGAGCTCCTCGCCATACAGGTCGCGGGCGCCTCGCTCGCGCCCGGCGAGCAACAGCGATAGTCTCTCTCGACGCTCGATGACGTCGCGAGACAGGCTCGCCAGATCCGTGGCGATCGCCCGCACCAAGGGCAGTGCGGCGTTCGCCTGTTCCACGGTAAACAGCTTTCGCTTTCCCCAGGAATCAGTCGTCATTTTCGGCGCCTCACTGATTGGGCCCGCCGTGCACCGGCTCGACCAGAACCTTGGAACTGGCCACGGCCGTCGGATTCAGCGTCGCCCGCCCCCAGGCCACGTCGACCGGGAGCCGGGAGAAATCGACAATGCATCCGTCGCGGCTGTAACAACTCAGGTCGTGCGTCGCCCCCATGAAAATGCAATCCACCGGACACGGCTCGACGCACAGCGCGCAAAACATGCACTTGGTGTAGTCGATCGTAAAGCCGGTCACCTTGAAGCCCTTGCCGTGCGTGACGCGTTCCTTGCCGATGTAAATGCAATCGACGGGACACGCCTTCGCGCACTGGTCGCAGGCAATGCAAGTGGTCAGGTCGTAACGATGAAAACCGCGATAACGCGGAGCCACGGGTACGGGCAACTCGGGGTACTCAAAGTGCTCCGTGAACGTCTTGCGCTCAGGATCATAGGTCTTGAGCCAGTAACGCAAGGTGACGCCCATGCCTTGGGCGACCGTTTTCACGGCATCGAAAATATCCCGAAACCACTGCCACATAGCGTGCAATCCAGGCTAGAAAGTTGCGTGAGAAGTCGAACAGGCCCGTTGAGCCGGCCCCTTGAACTGTTCGTCCATGTCAGCGGCGCACGCACATAGGCGGCGGCCTCAACCGAATTATAGGCAGGGCGCCCTGGGCCGCAAGTCGGCAGTCGCGATTCGCGCGCTGAATGTTTGCTGCCCGCCGCTCGCAGATTTCCTGTCGTTTCGGCGGATTGCGAGACAAGAAAACCACTGTCAACATGCAAAAGGGACGAATCGAAAAATCGCGGCGATCGAGTTCCGGTTGGCCGAGTTCCCGTCTCGCATCCTGCACGTTCCGCCGCCGAAAGCGCCACCTGACGGTCTGGCGTCTGGTGGCGCCGGCACAGGGTTTCCTTTTGGGCTTAGAGTCGCAGGGCTTGGAGCCGCGGAAGGATCAATCCTCATGGTCGATAGCTAGCGGCGGCCGTAGTCTCGCTGCTGTCACGATCAGCGGTGGCGCCTCGGATGCTTTCTCCCAAGGTTTACCGCCGAGAATGCCTGGCGTGGCGTCCGATGGCGCGACCCGCATTGCCGTCTTTTTCCCGTTTCATGGCGCGTCCAGCGAGACGTGCTGAAAAAGTCGAGTCCGGCGGCTGGCACTCTTTCGGGTGGTGCTATTACTGGCAGGCGCGGCCATCGGCAGCCGCTGGCTTGGCGAGGTGGAGCGGAAGGAGTGTCGCGATACGTTATGTAACTATCTTATTAATAGTCAGTTGCGCTCTTTAGTTGGTGGCGGGTTCGCGCCGGCTGGAAATAATCCACACAGGCGGAAAATTGGCGCCTGGTGAACTTCGGCGCCAACCTTCCGTAAAAATGCCGGGCCGCGACTCGTGGTTACCTTGACTCTGCTAAGCGGGCACGTAAAGTGAAATGAGGAAACTTCCTGCGCACTCGACGTGTGACGTAGCATCGGCTTCGGCGTAGAGACGAGTGTTGCGGAAAATGCAACTGACCACTGGCTCGCCCCCCAGGTCCAAGGAGGACGCTCCCTAAGGAAGGTTCCGGTCACGAAGCGAAGGAATTGGCGATGTTGGTTTTATCTCGCAAGAAAAACGAGAGTATCGTGATCAACAACGACATTACGATCGTTGTTGTCGAGATTCGCGGCGACAAGGTCCGCCTGGGGGTTGAAGCCCCCAAGGAAGTTCCCGTGCATCGGCGAGAAGTCTATGAAGCGATCCATCGCGCCAGCAATGGCGCGGCGGAAGTCGCTGCTCCCGAAGAGGGAAAGACTCCCACGAGCACTGACGCCGGCGAAGCGTAATCACCCCTCCTCTCACCTCATCGGATGCCTGGCGTTCGTCGGCGCGCCGGGCGCTAGCCATTGCAAAACTTTCCGGGGCGACTTGTAAAGCTCCCGGGCGTGTTTGTGTGCGGCCTTAAGCAACGTCTGTCTTGAACGTCTTGCGCGAAGACGAGGGCAGTGTTCTCAACGGCGCCCGTTTGACGCCGCGGAATTCCGGTCCCGCTAATCAACGGCCCTTGACGAAAGGGCGCTCGGCCAAGTATACACCGGTCTGGCCGGAAGCTTTCGCTTCACTCTGGCCCCGTCGTCTAGCCTGGTCTAGGACACAGGCCTTTCACGCCTGCGACACGGGTTCAAATCCCGTCGGGGTCACTTTTTGCGACTCACCCCCGTCGCTGATCGCCAACCGGCGTTCAGCGGCGGCCGGCGCTCTGCAAGTTGGCCAGCATTTGCTTCAACTGCGGCAATACCTCTTCGGCAGCCGCTTCTCCCGCGGCCGCCAATTCCTCCGCGTATCGGAAATCGCCAAACTGAAACCTCGACGTGTCGGGGGCGATCAGCAAGTCGATCGAGTGGGCCCGCAGGGCCGTCAACCCGAAGGCCTGGACCTCCGTCACTCGCAGCAGCGTTTCCAGCACGCCCGGAGTCCGGGCCCTGTCGGGCGGAGCGCCGCCCACGCCAAAGTCCGTCGGCAGCTTTGAGTTCACATCGATCCCCACCACAAAGTCGGCGCCGCGCTCAGGCAGGACGTCGCCCGGCAGGTTGTTGAGCACGCCGCCATCGACTAACTCCATCTGATCGCGGCGGATGGGGTGGGAGAAATACGGCAGGTTGATGCTCTCCATGACCGCATGAATGCAATCGCCTCGTTCGCGGATGACCTCCTTGCCTGAGACCAGATCGACGGCGAGTACGTACAGCGGTATGGGGAGCTGTTCGAGCCGGGTTTCTTGCAGGTAGGGGCGGAGCATGGCGTCCCAGGCGCCGCGCCAGTACTTCCAGCCCAAGTACCACCGGGCGCCGCTAGGCAAGAGCCGCATCCAGCGCGGCGGCGCCAGCACCCGGCGAAACTCTTCCAGGGCATCGTCAGGCCGCCATCCGCCGCAATAAGCCAGTCCCATCAAGGCGCCGCTGCTGGCCCCGGCCGCCAGGTCGAAGTGTATGCCTGCGCGGTCCAATGCTCGCAGCACGCCGAGATGGGCCAGCCCTCGGGCCCCGCCGCCGCTGAGCGCCACGCCCAATCGCGTGCCGCGCAAATGCCGCACCAGTCGCTGGATCGACTGCCGGCTTCGCCACGAGCCATGTCCGCCATCGTCGCGAAGCGTAACCTTGAAGTCGAGCGTTGAAATCATCAAGTCGGCCGGCGCCCGGGGCGAAAACCGCTCGCTGGGGCTCAGCACCCAGACCAGATGGACTCGCGGCGCCAATTGAGGCGCCGCGTCGAGCAGCTTTCGCAATCGATCCGTCGACCCTTCGGCAAACCTTGATTCGACCAGCCACCAGATCTCCTCGCACGGCGCCAGCAGCCGGGGCAGATCGGTTTCAAGGCCCGCTTGCGTCACTTCCAGCAGCACGCGGTCGTGAGCCCCGCTGACCTGGTGAATGCGCTCGCGCACCAGCCGGATTCGCTGTTGGCTATCGTCCAGGGAAGGAATTCGCTCGACCAGGTATCTTCCCTCGGCATGCCAGGGCTCGTCGCGGTCGGTCAGCACCTCGATCGATTCGTTGTGGGCGACCAAGGCTTCAGCCAGCGGGCGGACGACGCCGCGGGTGCGCTGCGATGAATTGACCAGTCCGATCACGGTCGGCCTTTCTCGCCGCCGCTCGCGAGACATCTCGAGATGCAAGCGGCGGACCAAGGCCCGGCTGAGATTGGCCGCAAAGCCGGGAACGCGGAGCAGCAGCCGGTTGAATCCGTCCTGGTCCAATTCCATCAAACGCGTGTCGACCACGGCGGTGATGGTGGCGGGCCGAATGTTGTCGGCCAGCAGCGCCATGTCTCCAAAATGGTCGCCTGGGCCCAGATATTCCAGCAGCCGCTCGGGAGCGTTGGGTTGCGAGAGGGTCACGCGGACGCGTCCCTCGGCAATCACGTACATGCTGCGGCCCGTCTCTCCCTGGCGAAATATGGATTGACCGGCCGCCACTTCGATGCCGCGCAGCGCATTGATCAACTGGCGGATCTCGTCCGCCGTCAGGCCCTGACACAACGGACTGTGACGCAGCAGTTGTTGAATCGGCAGGGTGGATTCGACGATTGTCGGGTCTCCGCAAGCAGGCCGGCGGCAAACGGGGGTTCCGTCCCGCTCTGATTTGCAGATTGCCTTGGGCCTTCCCGACTGTCAAGCCCGGCTCGAGCGGCTTGTCGAGCGGGCGGACGGACTCGATAATCATCGTCATGAGCGACCCCCTGGAATCACGCTATGACGCCTTGCTGCTCGTCTCTTTCGGCGGCCCCGAACGCCAAGCAGACGTGCTTCCTTTCTTGGAGAACGTCTTGCGCGGAAAGCCCGTTCCGCGCGAGCGGATGCTGGAAGTCGCCGAGCATTATTACCACTTCGGAGGCGCGAGCCCGATCAACGAGCAGAACCGGGCGTTGATTCGCGCCTTGGAAGCGGAACTGCAAACGCACGGGCCGAAGCTGCCGGTCTACTGGGGCAACCGCAATTGGACCCCCTACCTGCCCGACGCTCTGCGACAGATGGAAGCTGACGGCGTTCGCCGGGCGTTGGCTTTCTTTACCTCGGCGTTCAGCTCCTATTCGGGATGCCGCCAGTACCTCGAAAACATCGAGCAGGCCCGGGCGGAGGTCGGCCCCGGCGCGCCTCAGATCGACAAACTGCGGGCGTTTTTCAACCATCCGCTATTTATTGAAGTCATGGCGGAGCGGATGCGAGACGCGCTTGCGCAAATTCCTGCCGAACGGCGCGATCGGGCTCAGCTTGTCTTTACGGCGCATAGCATTCCGCTGGGCATGGCGCAGAACTGCCGCTACGAAGCGCAATTGCACGAGGCCTGCCGCCTGGTAGGGGAGACGCTCGGCCGCAGCGACGGCCGGCTGGTCTATCAGAGCCGCAGCGGCTCGCCCAGGCAGCCTTGGCTGGAGCCGGACGTGAATGATTACCTGCGGCAGCTTGCCGCCGAAGGCGTCGAAGACGCGGTGGTTTTGCCGATCGGCTTTATCTCCGACCACATGGAAGTGCTTTACGATCTCGACACCGAGGCGCAACAGGTCTGCCGCGAGCTGGGCCTGAACATGGTGCGCGCCGCCACCGCGGGAGTGCACCCCAAGTTCGTCGCCATGATTCGCGAGCTGATTCAGGAGCGCATGACCGCCTCGCCCCAGCGCCGAGCGCTCGGCGTCTTGGGCCC
>DASZUP010000991.1:0-3734 GCA_035547635.1 Pirellulales bacterium | reverse complement strand
CACTGATCTGCGCTAATAAGTGTCAATTAGCGTCGATTAGCGGTTAACCGTCCATCACCGCGGGATCTCGCGCAACGTATAGTGCGCCTCCGCCGGGAAGAACATTTCTCCCGCAGGGGCGAGGTTCTTCAGACGGAATTCGTAGACAAAGCCGGTGCGCAAGGCCGCCAGCTTGAGCCGGGCTTGCCGGCCGTCGGCGGAGACTTCGATGGTCTCGATGCGGGCGGGCTCGCGGTCGGCATCGGGGCCGCCGTAGGCTGGGGTGGGAATGCGTCGATAGGAGCTGATGGCGTAACTGCGCACGTCGTTGGCCGCTTGCCGGTCGACCGGGCGGGCGAAGTGGATGATGAAGCCGTCGGCTGCGGCGCGCACTTCGGCAATGCCGGCGGGAAGGTCGCCGTGGGGGCGCAGCCGCACGAGCGAGCCGGTGTTTTGACCGCCGCCCCAGCCGCTGTCGCGCAAGTTGCCGACATACACGTCGCCGTCGGGCGCCACGGCGCAGGAGATCGGCCCTTCAAACGTCTCGGCGCCCGGTTCGGGCTCGAGGCTCAGAGGATACGCGGCGCCCTGATAGACGTCGCCGACGCGCTCGAGGCTCATACGGATCAAACGCCGCGTGTCGAACTCGCAGCCGACCAGGTGGCCCTCCCACGGTCCGAACAAATTACGGCCAGCTGGCTGCTGCGCGCCAGGGGGCGTGTTCAAAAAGCAGATGCCATTGATGCTCCGCGTCCAGGGATGCGGAATGTTGATGGCCGCCGGCTGGAACGGCGGCTGAAAGCCGGGCTTCTGCTCCAACTTGTTGATAAAGCCGTAGCGGGTTCCGGCGACCAGGTGGTTCAGTTCGTTGAACGGCGTGTAGTTGCCCTGGTTGTCGGTGCAGAACAAGTCGCCTGAGCGATTCATCGCCAGCCCCATCGGAAACCGCAACCCGGCCGCAATCTGCCGCAGGTCGAACAGCCGAGGGTTGTCGGCGGTCGGCGTGCGCGGCAGCAACTCGACCACCGTGCCGCGCAACAGCGCGGCGCGAGCACTCCGTTTGTCCTGCTGGCAAGGCAAGCTCATGTAATAGTTGCCGGCCGAGTCGCGCGGCAGGCCGACGGCCCAGTCGTGATAGTCGGTCGTATAGCCCCAGCCAGAAGCGGCCACGTCGCTCCGTTCCGCGCGGCCGTCGGCGTCGGCATCGCTCAGCCGCAACAAGGCGTACTTCGCGCACACGTCGATCGCATCGCCGTGGGCGGCAATGCCGTAAGGCGCCGGCAGGCCGTCGGCGAACAGCATTTGCCGGTCTTCCAGCCCGTCGCCGTCCATATCGCGCGCGACCCACACGCTCCCCTTGAGCGAACAAACAATCAAGCTGCCGTCGTCGCGCCAGGCCAGGCCCGTCGGCATCTCGGTCGGCGGCAGCGGCAAGTGAACGGCTTCGTAACCGGGCACGACATTGAGCGAGGCCGGTTCGTCCGGCTCGTCTTCCAAGCCCGCGGGAATGTAGCGATCGGCCGGCAGGTCGGTGACGTAGTCCAACTCGCAGACGATCGGCTGCTCGGCTGTGGCGACGAGTGAAAGCTGCGGGCCGGACTGGCCGGGAGCATAAGCGGCCGTGGCGGGCGCCACGATGCGGATTTCAGTCCGGCCGCTGGCCGACGCGTAAAGCGCGGTCCGCTCGCTCACGCTGGTCGGCTTGCCGAAGCCGGGAGCGACGGTCAGCTCAATCACGTCGCCGGCCTGGGCGCCGCGGATCTCGATGCGGCGACGGAACCCGCCGCCTTGCGTTGAATCGCCCGGCAGGGCCGTGACGGTCTGCACGACGTTCAAGGTCGCCGTTGCGTCCGACGTCTTGTCATTATTATTGTCATCATCTTTGGCATCGTTCCCGGCAGCGGCGCCGTACTGCAGCCGATAGCCAAAGCTCAGTCCGTCCGCCGTCGATTCATACCAGTCGAGCTCGGCGGCGAACTGAACGAGGGGCGTCTGCGGCCAGAGCCGCCCGTCGCGACGCAGGGCAAGCTCGCTCTCGGCATCCGGTTCGCTGGGCGGCAGGACGTGACTGCGGCCCGAGTCCCAATACCAACTCTTGCCGCGCGTCCGCTGGCTGGCCGTATCGCCAATCCACCAACCGGCCAGGCGGTTGGCCGCCAGATCGATCAGGACGTTGTGCCGGTTTCGCAGCCCGACGACCAGCGGTTTCGCGAACACGCGACTGCCAACCTCGAGCACGTCGGTCAGCACCGCGGCCGGTTCGGTTTCGCCCGGCACGTTATGAGCGCGGATCACGCGCACCGGGTTCGGCTGCGGCGGATCGAAGCCGGGCGTGTTGAGCACGTTCCAGACCGCCGCGAGTTGATCGTCGAGCCGCTCATCCAGCACGCCGCGCACCGGGATTTGGATGGAAGGCATCTCCATCCGCGGCACGATTCGCGCGGGATTGCGCACCCAGCGATCGTACCAGGTGCGGCGAATGCGCTTGCCGACCAGGGAAAGATCCGTGCCATGTGCGGCGGGAGCGACTTTGACGGGGATCGACTTGCCGATCTGGTGGCAGCTCGTGCAGCCAAAGCCCGCGGAGGTGACCAGCCGGCTGCCGGCAATGTTCATGGCGGCTGCGGGGGGCGGACTCGTCTGGCTCGTCTCCGGCAGCTCGGGCATCCGGTCGGCCGAGATGAAGTGGTCGATGATCGCCCGCATTTCGTCTGGGGACAGATCGAACCGCGGCATGCGAACCATCAACCACGGCCGCAAGGGCGGCTGCTTGAGCGTGATCGCGGCGGCCAGCGCCTCGTCGTGCAACTTGTCGCCGACGCCGGTAAGCGCGGGCGGGGACAGCGCGGCCAACACGGGCGCCAGTTCCGGCTGCGCGGCGGCCGTCTCGGGCGCGTGACCGGCAATGCCCAGCGTGGAACCGCGGGCATGACAGGCCAGGCAATTGCGCTCGGCGAGCACGAAGCGGCCGTCCAGCGGCGCCGGCGTTCGATCGGGCGGCAACTCGCGGAAGTAAGTTACGAGCGCCTCTCGCTGGCTGGCGGTCAGGGCGTAACCGGGACGACGGCGGGTGCGATCGGGCGGATTCACGCAGCCGAGTTCCCAGCGCGCGTCGGCGTCGAGCTTCCGCTTGCCTGTGGGCTTTTCTCCAACCAGCGCTTTCGGCAGCGCATGACAGGCATTGCAGCCGTGCTCTTGAATCAAGCGTTTGCCGAGCGCCGGGTCTCCGGCGGCAACGTCGTTTGATGACGCAGCGGCTTGCTTGCTTGCGGGCGCCGCTTTGAGCGTGCCCAGATAGACGCTCAGATCGGCTCGTTCCTGCGGAGCGAGCACAAACACCGGCATGCGGTGCGCCGCGTTGATTTGTGCCGGATTCTCCAGCCAGCGGGCGAAGAAATCGGCCGGCCGCTTGCTCGCCACGGCCGTCAAGTCGCCGCCGCCGAACAAGCCTGCGGCGCCCAGGTTGCCTTGACGATGACAGGCCAGGCAGCCAAGCGAATGGAACAGCGTTTCACCCTGTTGCCGATCGCCGGGCTTGAGGCCCTTCGACTTTGCCTTTTTGCCGGCGGGCTGGGGTTGGGGAGCGGGTTTTGGTTCGATTCTAGGCTTGGGTTTGGGCGAATCCGCCAGCAGGCAGGCGGCAATGGCCGCGGCCTCTTCGGCCGTAAAGGCGAAGCTGGGCATGCGGCGGATTGTCGCTTGCGGAGCTGCGGCGGCGTTGTCATTGTCATCGACCGCCGGCGGCTCATGACCGT
>DASZUP010000990.1:0-4727 GCA_035547635.1 Pirellulales bacterium | reverse complement strand
CCCGCAATGGATCGCCGCCCGCAAAGCTTCGGAAGAAAAGGCCGGCGGCTCGCTCACGGAAAAGGACGGGGTAAAGTCCGTGTTCATGAAAGCCGCTGACTTTTCGCCGATCCGCTGAGCCGGCGATATCGTCGGCGCTAGCTACTGCGAACGCGACTCAGCTTTCCCTTTTCGGTCCGCCTACCTCGGCCTTTGCGGCCGGCTCGGACCGGAGGAAGCGGTAGCGGGCCAGCGGGCCGTTACGCTCCAGTTCGTAAACGGCAGTACTGGTAATCGGGGCAATGCCGCCGGGCAATTTGCCAATCAGCATTCGCAAGACGTTGGCGCTGACGGCGAACGTGGCCAGCGGGATGAGTTCGCGCCGCGAGGCGTCGAGCATCAGACAGTGACCGTCAAAAGGTCCGCCTACGAAATCGACAAGTTGCTGCTCGAATGGCATGGCATCCCCCCTTTATTCTTTCTTGGTTCAGTCTCGCAGAGCATGTCGCAATTTAGACCGCGGCGGCACCGGAGAGACGAAACCCTCGGGTTTGACGGCCAACAACGGTCCTTCCTCTACGTGCATCACTTTTTCGGCCGTGTTGCCGATCATCAAGCCGGAAACGCCGCCGCGCCCTACCGTGCCCATAACGGTCAGGTCTGCGTCCAACCGGCGGCTTGCCGCGACGACCCGCTTCCACGTTTCGCCTCGTTCGACGTGCAACGTCGGGCGGACCGGCAGTTGCATCTGCTCAACGAATTGCTCGAGTCCCTCGACCGCGTGCCGGTGCATTAGCTTCCGCCGTTCGCTACTCTCCTCGTCCGTCACCAGGGCCAGCATTTGCAGCTCTCGGTCATCGTTGTAGACGTGCAGCACGTGCAACAGTCCTTCCGCCTCGGCCGCCAGGGCCGCGGCCATTCGCAACGACTTTTGACTGGCTTCCGAATAGTCGATCGGCGCCAGAATCGAACGCAGCGGGCGGCCGTCGTGTGGTTTGGCAATCCAGACGGGACACGGGCACTTGCGCACCAGCCGCGTGGCGGTGCTGCCGACGAGGAATCGCGAGATCGGAGACCGGCCGCGCGTGCCGACAACGGTCAGATCGTAGCCCTCTTCCTGCACGGCGTGGATGATTTCCACGAACGGCACGCCCCACAACGTTTTGACGTGCAGCGCAACGCCGCTGTCTTGGTACGGCGTCAACTCTGCTTTTAACCGTTCGTCGGCGCCGTGCCGCAGCCGCTCTTCAATTTCTTCGACGTTGGCCGCGGCGTACCACGGGTTGGCCGCCATGCCTTCCATGGTTTCTTGCGTCAGCGGAACGACGTGCGCCAGAGTGACTTCGGCGCCCGTCAGCTTGCCAAGCTGTACCGCTTGATCGAGTCCCGTCCGCGCGCAGTCCGAGAAATCTGTGACGGCCAGGATTTTCCGAAACAGGGGCACGCTCTGGTTCATGCTCGTCTCCTTGGTCGGCGCCTCGCACACGGCATAACGGTGAACCGGTAAACGGGACGGAGGTCGTAAAGAATCGACCCTGCTTGCGAAACGCACATCCATTCCCGTAGCAAACGCAATGCCCGAATCGATCGGCGCTTGCTATCCGGGCCGCAGAACCGACGCTTCGGCCGACTTGCGCACGCTGCCTTCGTTGCCAGCATGCATGATTGCGTGCGTCTTGCGCCACAAGCGGGCGGATTCGCACGAAAAAGCGAGCGGCACGGAGCGGACGGGCGAATCCGCAAGGGCGGCAGACCTCAAGCCGCGCGGGTCGCTCCGTCAAATTCGGGAGTGTCGATTAGATCCGGAATTGCCGTTCAATGGCGCTGATTTGCGCATCTGCCGCAAAGAAAGCAACGATTCCCAGGCGTTCGGGCCTCAAAAACCTGGGGGGCCCAACGAGCGACTACTCTTCGGTGCTCGTCTCTTCCGCCCCCGCGCGAGCACGTGCAATGGCGAAATCGACCAGCGGCTGGCAGTGAAAGAAGCCTGCATAGAAGTTGTGGCCTTGGCCTTCGATGACCGTCAACGTTACGTCGTCGCCGGCGCCTGCCGCCTGATAGCGGCGGACGAACTCGGCCGAGTTGGCCGCCAGCGGGACGACCTTGTCGACGTCGCCGTGAATGAAGTAAGCCGGGATGTGCGCTTTGGCAAGTACAGAGACGCGCTCGATGGGGTTGAGCTCGCCGAGTTGCGATTGCAACTCCTGAAGCGAGAGTCCATACGCCGGCGCGGCTCTGGCGAGGCCCGGATAGGCGCGCAGATCGAACACCGGATAAATGCCTACAATGCCGGCCACGTTGTCCGGGTGCTCGATCGCCCAGGAGCTGACCCACAAGCCGCCGCGGCTGCGGCCGAACAGGCAAGGCCGTTTGCCGTAGCCTCGCTTTTCGGTCAATTCGCGATAGAGTTCGGTGAAGTGCTTGCGCCCCTCGGGGTTGCCGTAAGCCTCGCCCACGTCGATCCCGGCCACGGCCACGCCGGCGGCGAGGAACTGCTCGTGCATCCATTTCTCGTGCGCGTCGGGATACGGCGGCAACGTCGGTGCATAAAAGATCCAGGGCTGCGGCCGCTGACGCTTCTCCGCCGGCGGCGGCATGATGAACGCCGGAAGACCGCCGACTTCAAACGTCTCCCCCGGCAAGATCAATTGCTTCTTGGGCGGCGCCGTCTCGGCTCGCTCCGTCTTGTCCGCCGGAACCGTAGCGGGCTTCGCCTGACTCGGCGGGTCGACGGCTTGCGCAGGGGTTCCTAGCGCCAGCACCCAACACGCCAGTATAGGAAAGGCGGCGAGCGCAGCGGCGGCGGCCCTGCGAAGCAGAGGATGAAACGATCCCTGTCGTGCTGGAGCACCTAAGGCAGAGTCCATTTCGATTTGGGCGGCCATTCAGGACCTCGATCTCAAATTCGGGCGAACGACAGGAGGCGCCACGGAAAGGCCGCCTGCCAGAATGGCAATATGGATTCTCGTCGAGCTTGGGTCAACACGCGAGCGTCTTGCCAAGGCCATTGAATCCTTCGTGTCCGTAATTACATGTCTTTTAAACTCCAGTCGCTGCGCCCTTGCTTAGCAGTACCATAGTGCATTGGCGAGACAAAACGGCACTCAAGGGGCATAACGACTCCATGCGGTCGAGGGAGTCTCTCAAGCGGCGGAAGGCGCCGAACGGCCGCCCGCGCATGAGCGCTTCCTGAACGGCGTCCGACTCCTGCCGCGGCGCCTGGTTATCGCACGACCACTGCGGCGCCTCACGACATGACGATGCCGCGTTCAAACCGTCGCGGATGCAGCCAGGTTGTCATGGATTTTTGCGGAGGATACTGCGTTTTTAGGATGAAATGCAGGGTTTCCAAGAGTGGCGCCGCGTTTGCAAGATGAGTCCCATAGCTCGCCTGACTAGCTCGCGTTCAACACTCCGCGAGCGGCAATGTTTCGCTTGACGTCAGACGTCGCTTTCGTCCCGCGCGCAGCGTGGCGCGCAACTGCTAATAATCTGGATGCGCCGACCGTGGGAACGGCACGCCAGAGAAGCACAATCGATCCATGACTGTCTCGTTCGGAAGGCAGATACAGAAGGGAGTATGAGATGAAGACCATCACGCGCATTGCAGCAGTTCTGGCGGGGACGTGTCTGAGCGCAAGCGTCTGCTTCGCCCAGGGCGCCGCCAGTCCGGGCGGCGGAGCGAGCGGCGGCGCCGGACCGGGCGTGGGAGGAAGCGGCGGCACGACCGGAGGCATTTCCGGCGGAGGCATCTCCACGGGCGGCGTGGCCGGCGGCATCTCGGGTGGCGGAGTGACCAATCAACTCGGCGTCAGCGGAAACCAGGGAATCAATAGCACGATGGGAACGACCGGACAGTCGCGAGGCCTGCGCCCGGGTTCCTTGGGCCGCGCCCTTTCCCCGAATTCCATGAATTCGAGACGGCCGGGCAGTCTGCCGCCCGCCAACTCGATTCAAGGCCGAAGACCCTACAGCCTGCCTCCGCGAGACGGCTTGCGCGATCCGCTTGGGATCCAGGAGCCGGGTGAGAGTGACCGTACGCCGGGCGGCGCTTATCGGGTGCCGCGCGCGGAAGATCTAAGACGCAGTACGGTTTCGCATGCGCTCGATGACACAATGCACAATCGCAACGTGTGGAAAGGCGCCGCCTACTTTCCGAGAAAGGGGATGTATGAGGACCATGTCTATCATCCTCGCCGGGGCACCTACCGCACGGCGCCGCGTCCGCGGGGACCCGCTTCGCGCCAAGGCGCATTGCGCGGCGGCGTGGCGAGTCGCGCCGGCTTGAGGGGAGATCGGGCCATCGACAGAAACGGTTTGCCGATTGCTATTCGGCGGACCACGCCGCGGCAAGAGCCGAATCATGACGGCTATACCGAACAGGATCGCCGTTAGGACTAAAGCCCGTTAGCGCAGTTCGCCGCCAGCCGGAACAAGGCGGCGGACGCGCCAACGGCGCACACGGAAGAGAGGAGAGGCCATGTTTTCCCGCCTATTTCATCCGTTTCGTTCTGCGCGCCGAGCGAACAAGACTCGCCCGTCAGGTGACAGCCGTAACGCATTAGCTCTTGAGCCGCTTGAGTCGCGACAGGTTCTGTCTGCCGGGGTCCAGGCGACGATGCCCATAGCCGATGCCGCGCCGGCAGTCGCCGCGTCGCCGACTGCCCCCAAGGGCGGCGTCACAGGTGACGTCGCTGCCGCCAATGGGGGCGCGACTGCCGTGGGGCCTTCTACTGAGGCCGCTTTGA
>DASZUP010000989.1:0-12134 GCA_035547635.1 Pirellulales bacterium | reverse complement strand
AGCAGGAAGTGCCTCGATCGTCGAATGGCCGTCGTCAACATGGCAAGCGGCATGGGTCGTCCTCGTTCGTACCGGACTTGCGAAAGGCCGACGGTCGAAGCGTCTTCAGGCGATTTCCACCTCGTCCATGAAGCCCAACAAGCCGCGAGCCCGAACCGGGTGCTGAAGCTTGCGAACCGCCTTGGCTTCGATTTGGCGAACGCGTTCGCGAGTCACCGAAAAGATTTTGCCCACTTCCTCCAGGGTGTAAGAATAGCCGTCGGCCAAACCGTAACGCAACCGGAGAATCTCCCGCTCGCGGTAATTGAGTCCTTCGAGCATGTCGTTGATGCGTTGCTTGAGCAGTTCCTGCGTCATGGGCTGCAAGGGATCCTCTTCGCGGTGATCTTCGACGAATTCGCCGAAGAAGCTGTCGTCGTGATCGCCGACCGGCTGGTCGAGCGAGAGCGGCTGGCGGGTCATTTTCAGGACGCAGCGAGTTTCTTCCAACGTCAGCCCGGCGGCGGCGGCGGTCTCCTCGACCGTCGGCTCGCGGCCGGTCTGCTGCAGCAGATCCCGCGTGACGGTCCGTACTCGGCCCATGGTCTCGATCATGTGTACCGGCAGGCGGATCGTGCGGCTCTGGTCGGCGATGGCTCGCGTGATGGCTTGCCGAATCCACCAGGTAGCATAGGTCGAGAATTTGAAGCCGCGGCTGTGCTCGAACTTGTCGACCGCCCGCATCAAGCCGGTGTTGCCCTCCTGAATCAGGTCCAGGAAGCTCAAACCGCGGTTGCGATATCGCTTGGCGATCGAAACGACCAGCCGCAGGTTGCCGGCGGACAAGACGCGTTTGGCCGCGTCGTAGTCTCGCTGGTACGCCGAGGTCCGCGCCGTACGGGCCCGCAGCGTCGAGGGGCTCTCCAAGGTGATCTGCATCAGGTATCGCAATTCAGATCGCAATTCCGCGGATCGATCGGCGAATTGAGCGTGACCGCGCAGCTCGCGCAGTTGCGACATCAGCGAATCCATCCGCCGGGAGATTTCCTGAAGCTGTTCCATCAGCGGCTGCAACCGCTGGGTGCGCAGTTCCAACTCTTCGACCAGGCGGACTGCCTTGTGGCGCCGCAGCACCAACCGGCGCCAGGCTTCACGCCGTTCGGACATCTTGTGGCTCTTGCTGATTGCGACCTTGAAGTCCGCGCGGTTCCGCCGCAGCAGGTGTTCGAGCGTCGCCAGGTTGGGACCGAGCAGGCCCATGATCTGCTTTTTCTGGGCCGCATCCGTGACCGAAACGTCGATCGTGCGGTCGAGGCGCAACTCTGCATCGCGGACCTTCTTCAGCAGCGTGACCGCGCCTTGCAGAATGAAATCGCTGCCCAGCAAGGTCAACCGGTACTTCTTGCGAGTCAGGTCGATGCTCTTGGCGGCGGCGATTTCCTGGTCGCGGTTGAGCAGCGGGATTTCGCCCATCTGCATCAGGTAAATCCGCACCGGATCCTCGATCCGCTCGGCGCCGCTGAGGCTCTCCAACTCCTCATCGCCGAAATCGCGTTCTTCATCCTGGACATCAGCCGTTTCGTCTTCGCCCTCGCCCTCAAGACGGTTGTCCAATTCACGGTCGTCTTCGGCGAATTCCTCCTTCAAACCGGTTCCTTTTCCCCCGCCGACTGACCGATTGCGCTTGGTTGTTTTTTCGCTCAAGGAAATGTTGATGCTCCGCAGGGTTTTGCTCGACGTGCGATTGGCGATGTTCTTACCGGTTCCACAGGCAGGCTTCGTGCTTTTGGCCAAGGTCAGGCTCCTCGCGGCGGTTGAGGTCAAGATTTAAGTCCAGACGTGCTCTCGCGTTTGATGCGAGCGGTTAAAAGCATGTCTGGCGCCAACCGCCGCCGCGACCTTCCCATCCCGTGGCGCAAGCCAATTACCACAAAAGACTTAAGATGCTGTTGCCAAGCGTGCCGCACGAGGCGAAAAACCGCCGGATGATGCCTTGAGGCATCAAAAGCCCCGAGCGGGACGTGGCCTTTTTTCACCTTACTGCTCGCCAACAACGGCGGGAAGTGCCCGGAAAGGGCCAGAAACGCCCCCCCAATCACTGCGGCCTGGCGGCCGGCGGGGAGAGCAGCGCCGGGTTGGCGCGAAAATTCCGGTCTCTCAATGACAAGAGCCGCCCAAGGCGGCTCTTGTCACGGCCATGAGAGCCGCAATGTTGCCATTTGGCATCCGGCCGCCCGCTGGGGGGCCGAGTGCCTGTCCGGCTTACTTGTTCTTGACGATGTTCAAGTCGGGATCGAAGCGAGCTTCGTACGCCAGACTGTTCAAGAACTTGTTGCCGACAATGAATTCATCCGGCGTGATCTCGCCGATCAGCGTCCGCAACACGTCGTGCATGCCGTCGGTGATGATCCGCACCTCCCGATAGTTCTCTGTCCCCAAGCCCGTGCTGTACGGCTGCTTGACGCGCTCGACGAACAGCGAATCAAGTGCTTCGCGTTGGGGGGCGAACTCTTCACGCTTGAGGATGTTCGGCCAGCGAATTTCTCCCTTGGCCGGATCCCACTGCTCGGCGGTGAGCCGGGCGGGAATGCGAGAATTGCTGAAGCTGATCAGCTTTTCCATGCTCGGCGTCGGCCGGCGCGTTTCCGCACGATAGCTGGCGTTCATGCGCCGCATTTCAAAGTACGTTTCTTCGCGCTTCTTCTGGTTGTCGATCCAGTGCTCGTACGCGTCCTGGTAGTTCTTCTCGCCCATCGAGGTCAGCAGGTTGTACTGGCCGGCGGCGGCAGTCTGCGCGGCCGAGCCCAACAAGAAGCCGCCCGCGGCCGTCGAACCGGCGCCGCCATAGCCAAGGCCCCAGCCAAAGCCCATGCCCGGATACCCCATGCCGCCGAAGTAAGCGCCGCCGTAAGGGCCGCCCCACATCTGAGCCTGAGCCGAACCGGCAAGCGAAACAGCCGCGACGGCAATGGCTGCGACAATCGTAAAGCGCTTCGTACTCATGACTCGTCCCTCCAGGCGTATGAATCCGCAAATGGGATCTTCCCAAGTTATCTTCTGCAACCGACGTGTCGGCAATACGTAGCAACCCGCGTACCGGTTCGAAGCCCTTTCCTTAATTTAAACCACCGGAGTGCCCCCAAATCAATGTCTAGGTGCAAAAAAAGTCGAAGCGTAATGGCATGTCGATCGGTTGTGCGCCAGGCACAGCGAGCGGCAATTGGCCAAAGCGAGTCGCCAGGGCACACTCGCAATCAAGCAAATGCCCATAAAATCCCAGGTTTTACGCTTTTCTGCCGCAAGGCCGGGATAGTCGTCTGCCAGCGCGCGCCCCGAAGCCGGGCGGAAACGGAACGCCGCGTGCAGTTCCTTGATAAGCTTCAAATCGAATCTTGACGGGCGACGGGAACGAGCCGCTCAGCATCCACCACACACGCCCCGCCTCCTCGATTCCGTCTCAGAATAAGACAAACCGTGAGACGGCTGAGGCGCCCGGCCCGCTCCCGGTCAGCAACGGGGATCTTGGTGGACTCGGGCGGGGCAGCGGACGCCACGGCCTCCTTGACCGGCTGGGCTAACGCCTGAGTCATCAGGGCGTTATGATGCGTCAGGTTGATATCGAAGAGGCCCTGGGAGACGCAAGTTTCATGGCTTTTAGTTCCTCTGAACGCCTCGACGAATTAGCGCATCGCTACGCCGAGTTCGAGGCGGAAATCGCTACGGGCGGCGGGCAGGCAGCCATCAACCGGCAGCACGCCAAGGGGCGCATGACCGCTCGCGAGCGAATCCAGCAGCTCATCGATCCCGATGCGCCGTTTTTCGAACTCGGACTGTGGGCTGGTTGGGAAATGTATTCCGCCTGGGGCGGAGCGCCTGCGGCCGGGGTGATTTGCGGCATTGGCACGATTGCCGGCCGCCGGCAGATGATCATCGCCAACGACGCCACCGTGAAGGCTGGCGCGTTTTTTCCCGCCACCGCCAAGAAGGTGCTGCGCGCGCAGCGGATTGCCTTTCAAAACCGCCTGCCGCTGGTCTATCTGGTCGACTCGGCCGGCGTGTTTCTGCCGCTGCAAGAAGACGTGTTCCCGGACGAGGACGATTTCGGCCGCATCTTCCGCAACAACGCCGTGATCTCGGCCGCCGGCATCGGCCAGCTTGCCGCCATCATGGGCAACTGCGTGGCCGGCGGCGGCTATTTGCCGGTGCTGTGCGACAAGCTATTGATGACGGAAGGCTCCGGTCTGTACCTGGCCGGTCCGGCGTTGGTCAAAAGCGCCATCGGCCAGGCGGTTTCCAGCGACGAGTTGGGCGGCGCCGAGATGCACGCCCAGGTCAGCGGCACGATCGATTACCGCGATCCCGACGATGCGGCGTGCCTGGCCCGTCTGCGGCGGCTGGCAGCAGCCGTGGCGCCCGATGCGGATTCGCCTCCCGCGCCATTTGTGCGGCATGCCGCCGCTGCGCCCGCCCGGCCCGGCCGCGACATTTACGATCTCGTCAGCGTGGACCCGCGGCGCGATTATGAAGTGCGCCAAGTCCTCGACTGCATCCTCGACGCCGGCAGCTTCGATGAATACAAGGCCGAGTACGGTCAGTCGCTGGTTTGCGGCACAGGCCGCCTGGGCGGCTTTCCCATCGGCATTGTCGCCAACCAGCACCACCAGGTGCGTCCTGCCGAAGGTCCGATGCAATTCGGCGGGGTGCTGTATGTCGATAGCGCGGAGAAGGCCGCCCGCTTCGTGATGAACTGCAACCAGGATTGGCTGCCGATTGTGTTTCTGCAGGACGTCAACGGTTTCATGGTCGGCCGCGAGAGCGAGCGGGCGGGGATCATCAAAGCCGGCGCCAAGCTGGTTAACGCCATCAGCAACAGCCGGGTCCCCAAGCTGACCGTCCTGCTCGGCGGCTCGTATGGCGCCGGCAACTACGCGTTGTGCGGAAAAGCCTTCGACCCGCGGCTGATCTTTGCCTGGCCCTCGGCGCGAAACGCCGTCATGGGCGGCGAACAGGCCACGTCGACGCTGTTGGACGTGACCGTCAAAAGCCTCGAGCGACAAGGCCAGAAGATCGACGCGGAAGAACTAGGGCGCCTGCGAAACCAGGTTCGCAGCGACTACGAGCGCCAGACCGACGCTCGCTACGCCGCCGCCCGCGGCTGGGTCGACAGAATCATTGATCCGGCGCAGACTCGCGAAGAACTCATCTTCGCCCTGGAAATCGCCACCCGGCACGCAGAGCCAGAGCCCTTCCGCTTGGGAGTATTTCAAGTGTGAGGGAAGAGAGAGGAGGGAAGAGAAAGGCGGGAGGAGAGAGGAGTTTCGGGCTTGTTGAAAGCCGGCAGGCGTTCCGACTTCCGACTTTGGACTTCCGACTTTGGACTTTGGACTTTCCGCCTCAGGTCAAATCCCGATACTCGCGGCGTTCGAAGATCAACATCGCCAACAAAATGGCGGCGCAGGCGATGCCGCCCAAGGCCCATGTGGCTGCGCTCGCAGAGAGCGGTTCGAAGAATTCGGGCCGGGGCAGCCCTTCCCTCGCTCCATAAGAGTACATGAGCGACCGGCCGTAGTAGTTGACCGCCACGCGTTTGATGATGCCCGGCAGATTGCCGAGTAACACCTCCATGAAGATCGCGTAGATCAAAGCCACAATCGTGGCGTGCCGCAGCGAGACGGCAAACAGGTGGAACAGCGAGACGTAGGCCAGCGTGATGAACAACACGGTCGGCAAGTAAAGCTGATACGCCAGCTCGCCCGGCTCTCCGGCCAGGCGGCAGTAAATGAAGAAACTGGCCGCCGTCAAGCCGACGGTCAATGGCAACGTGGCGGTGAACTTCGCCAGCAAGATCAACCAGCGAGGAATCGGCCGGACGAGCAGGAACAACAGCGTCCGGTCTTCGCGGTCGCCGCCGACGCTGGCCGTGCCGTAAGCCAGCGCGCAGATGGGTATCAGGATGGAAGCGAACACCAGGATGAGAAAGTTGCTGTACATGGCAAAGGCCGCCTCGACGTCCTCCATGGCGCCGTAGCGGCGTTTCAGCAAGAACAGCCCGCCGGCAGCCAGCGGGAATACGATCATCAGCGTGCTGGCCGACCAGAGCAGCCGGCGAAAGGAAAGCCAGACGAGCGTCAGCCAGGCGCGGAGCAAGCTCATCGCACGCCTCCCTCGAGATACCCGAACACCGCGTCGGCGCCGGCGTCGAGCGTTTGCAATCGCTGCACTTCAAGCCCTTCGCGCACGACCAGCTCTCCTAACTCGACGAAGAACCGCTTGGGAGCCGCGGTTCGCACGATCAGCGCCTCGTCGCGGATTTCAATGCTGCGGACTTCAGGACGCTCCGCCAGCAGGGCGGCCAGGCGGCGCGCAGGCTCAGCGACGATTTCGATCGTCAGCGGCTGGTCTTCGAGCAACTCGCGGATTTGACCCAAGGTGCCTGAGGCAAGAATCCGGCCCCGGGCGATCATCAACACCGTGTCGGCAAGCTGCTCGATCTCCACCAGGATATGACTGGAGACGAGAATCGTCTTGCCGGCGTCGGCCAGCCTGGCCAACAGATCATTGATCACCTTTCGTCCGCCGGGATCGATGCCGCTGAGCGGCTCGTCCAACAGCAGCACAGGCGGGTCGTGAACCAGGGCCTGGGCCAGCTTGATGCGCTGCCGCATGCCGTGGCTGCAGCCGGCCAGGCGCCGCTCGGCGCGCGGCGACATGCCGACTTCGTCCAGCGCCCGTTCGGTCCGCTCGCGAGCTTCTCGGCGCGGATAGCCGTACAGCCGGGTCATGGCGTACACAAACTCGCGGCCGGTCAACTCCTCGTAGAAACTGTTGATGTCCGGGCTGTAACCGAACAAGCGTTTGGCGGCGCTCGACCAGGCGGCGTGCTGGCCGATCCGCACAGAGCCCGAGCTGGGCCGCAATTGGCCGCTGGCCAGCTTCATCAATGTCGATTTACCGGCCCCATTGGCGCCCAGCAGGCCGGTGATGCCCGGTCCGATGCGGCAACTGATGTCGTTGATGCCGATCACCGGTCCGTAGAATTTCGTGACGCGATCAAAAGAAAGCAACATGCCTTGCCCCGTTCACTCGACGACGTCAACTGCGCGCACCCGCCGCACCAGCGCCGCGAGCGCAATCGCGCAACTGACCGCCAGGAAAGCGGCCGCCCAGAGGGCGAACTGCCGTTCTTCGCCGTTTTTCAATTCGCCGAAGCCTAACCGCCCGGCATAGTGAATGTCTCGCCAGGGATCGATCAGGTTCCAGTAATCATACTTGTCCCTGGTCAAAAGCGTGCGCAGCGGCTTGGGCAGAATGAATAATGTCGCCCAGGCGATGGCGATCGGCGCCACGCGCTGCAGGTAGGCCGACAGGCTGGCCAGCCAGATGCTGAGCACCACGGCCAGCACGGCGCCATACACCAGCACGGCAGCCAGCGACCGCCAGTTGTCGATCCAATACTGGAGCGAGGGACTGAACATCCCGTACTCGAAATACAATAACAATGCCGGAATGGTCGTCAGCAACGAGACGATGGCGCCAATGGCGCCCAGCTTGCCGATGATGTAGTGCCGACGGTCGATCCGTCGGGAAAGATAAAAGGCCACGGCGCCGGAGCGAAAATCGCTGCCGACCAGCAGGCTGCCGGAAAAGGCCAGCAGAATCATCACCGGCACGCCTTGGCGTTCCATGAACGCCAGGTAGCCGTTCTTGGCTTCGCCGCCGCGCGACATGGCAAAGCCAAGTCGCTGGAGCACCTCCTGGCGGAATTCAGGCGGCTGGCCCGCCTGGTTCACCGCGTAAATCATGGCCCACACCAGCAGGAAATGGGTCAGCCCCAGGGCCAATACCAGCCAATACGCCTTGCGGCGAAAGACCTGGATCAGCGCCACGCGCACGATGGCCAGCGATGCCGACCAGGGCGAACGCAGCGGGCCTTGCCAGCCGTGGTAATGGGCGACGTCGATCGACATGCAGGCTCGCTACGGCGTCAGCACGATTTTGCCGGCCAGCGTCCCGGCCTTGTTGAGCGTATTGTCTTCCTGCAGACGATGCGCCTGGGCCGCTTCCGCCAAGGGCAACACGCGATCGATGCGCGGCGTCAGTTGGCCGCCCGCAAGCCACTGGTTGATATCGGCCGAACAGGCTCGCTGTTCGTCGGGCGTGGCGTTGAACATGGCGAAACCGAACAGCGAGCAGTCTTTAACATAGAACGGGCCGACGGGGAATACCGGCCTGGCGTCGCGGCCCGCCATGACGATCATCCGTCCGCGCTGCGCCAACAGCGGCACGGTGCGTTCGAAATCGGGCTCGCGCAGCGTCTCCCACCACACGTTGACCCCGCCGGGCGCGAACTGGCGAATGGCGGCGTCGACGTCTTCGGTCTTGTAATTGACGGCCAGGTCGGCGCCCAGGGCGCGGCAGACTTCGACTTTTTCAGCCGAACCGGCCGTCGTAATGGCACGAGCGCCAACCGCCTTGGCCATTTGCACCACGGTCGATCCGACGCCGCCCGTTCCGCCATTGACAAACAGGACTTCGCCCGGGGCCAACTTGGCGCAGCGGAACAGCCCCAGGTGCGAAGTAATGCCGACCAGCGCGCCGGCCGCCGCTTGCTCGTCGCCGACGCCGTCCGGCGTGGGATAAAGCCAATGCTCGTCGACCGCGGCGAACTCGGCAAACGTTCCCTGGCGGCCCATCAATCCCTGGTTGCTGCCCCAGACGCGCTGACCGGGCTTGAAGCGCCGGGCCTCCGGGCCGCATTTCTCTACCACGCCGGCCAGGTCGCAACCGACGACGAACGGCCGCGGCAGTTCCATCTTCACGGCGCCGCTGCGAATGTACGTGTCGATCGGATTGACCGCCGCCGCCTTGACGCGCACCAGCACTTGCCCCGCCGTCGGTTCGGGCTCTGGCAAGTCGCCATACACAATGTTTTCCGGGGGACCGACTTGCTCGATATAGGCGGCTTTCATGGGCATGCTCAAACGGGACCGGGTGTGCCACAAGGTGTCTACGAGTTTCCGAGACGCTCGAACGAGGTCGATGCGATCGCGTGATTATGTTGGCAAACGCCCGGGTTGTGCAAGTTGGCGCCGTCGATTGAAGCATTTCGCTGCGGATCGCACGGTTCAAATCAAATTCGCAATTTTCTTGCATTTCAGCGCAAGCTGCACTAGGATTCTCGCACCGCCCAGTCGGGTGGAACAGCTCTTGTCCGCCTCATCCCTGTCGTTGGAGACCGTTATGGATACTGCTTCGATCGCGCTGCTGGCCCAGAATGATTTTTCTCAGGATGCGTGCGGCTTGAGAACGTTAGACAAATCGCCGCGCTCATGCGAAAATCCATCGGATAAGCTGGAGCGTCGGCAACGAACAGCGCCTTCGTGTGCCGACGCTTTTTCGTCCCTTGTTCTTTCGCGCCTCCCTCGAGCGAGACTGTCGCCATGTCGCACTCATCTTCCTCGGAAAACCGACCTGCATCCGCCGCCGAGCCGAAACCGCGGCTGGACCGCCGCGAACTGCTCGGCTACGCCACGGCTTTCGGGACAACGTTTCTCGCCGCCCAAGGCTTGCTAGAGGCGGCCGAAAACGATTCCGAATCGGCCAAGCCGCAGCCGCGGAAGGCCCGTTCGGCCCACCGCCGCTTTGAGATGAAGAAATCGATCAATCTCTGGGCCTTTCCCTATCCCCAGCAAATGTCGCTGGAAGATTGCTTCGCGTTGGCGAAAGACGCCGGTTTCGACGGCGTGGAAGTCAACTTCGCCTTGGAGGGCGAGCTGTCCGCCGAATCGAAGCCGGCCGAGATCGAGGCCATCGGCAAGCTGGCGGATAAGGTCGGAATTGCGATCAGCGGCGTCTGCTCGTTTCTTTATTGGCCTTATTCGCTCACGCACAACGACCCCGAGCGGCGAAAGCACGGGCTGCAACTGGCCCGGCAGATGATCCAGGCGGCCGGCCTGCTGGGAACCGAGAACCTGTTGGTCGTGCCTGGCGCCGTTTACATCCCCTGGCTGGAAGGCGCGGAGCCGGTGCCCAACGACGTCTGCCACGAGCGGGCTCGAGCGGCCATCAGCGAGCTCGTGCCCATCGCGGAACGGGCGGGCGTGTACTTGAACATGGAGAACATCTTTGCCAACGGCTTCCTGTTCAGCCCGCAGGAGATAATCGATTTTGTCGATAGCTTCGGCAGCAAGCACGTGCAGGTGCACTTTGACACCGGCAACATCATGGAGTACCAGTTCCCAGAGCATTGGGTAAAAATGCTCGGCAAGCGGATCAAGAACATCCATTTCAAGGAGTGGGACAAGCGGACGCACGAGTTCAACCTGCACACGTTCCGCACGCTGCTCGACGGCACGACCAACTGGCCGGCCGTGATCGAAGCGCTCGACCAGGTCGGCTACCGCGGCTACTTGACGTTTGAGTACTTCCATCCGTTCCAGCACTACCCGGAGGCGCTGATCTACCAGACTTCCGACGCACTCGACCGGATGCTGGGCCGCAAGCACGGCTGAGTTCGCGACCGCATTGCGGCCCTCATCCGGAGCCCCCGACGAAGCAATAACAATGCCACCTGCCGCGACCGGGGCTCTGCGTCCAGCAAGGCGGCCTTCACTGACTCAAAGGCCATGTTTCGCCACGGATTAGGCGGATTTGCCAGGGGGCTGCAGCCAGTGCTGCCGGGCGCTCGCGGCATTCGCCCGCACTTCCTCTCGCCGGCGCCTTCCGCCGGGCTTGCCGGCCTGCGATTTCGTGGTAATCTTAAGCTCTTCGGACCCGCACGGCTGGGCCCTGCCAGGCTTCTCAGCCTGTTGGAATTACTCCAGGCCGCTCGGTTCCGACGACTCTGCGCGACAGCGCACAGACGGTGGCTATAGCTCAGTCGGTTAGAGCACCAGATTGTGGATCTGGGGGTCGAGGGTTCGAGTCCCTTTAGCCACCCTTTTGATAACCCTCGCCGAAATCAAGCTTTAGATTACCTGCCGGCGGTCGGCAGTGCGGCCCGAAACGAACCAATTCCTCCGTAGTCTACGGAGAAACGTTCCGGGAGCACTGCCCATGTCACGTCCCGCCCGCATTCCCCAGCCCAGTCGCCACAAAGCCAGCGGCCAGGCCGTCGTCCGACTCAACGGCAAAGACTTTTACCTCGGTCCTGATGGCAGCGAGAAAGCCAAGGCTGCCTACGAACGTCTGATCGGGCAGTGGCTGGCCAACGGTCGGCAACTTCCAACCGACCAATCGGACGCTCTCAGCGTCGAGGAGATTTTGGCCCGCTACTGGGATTTCGCCGAGCAGTATTACGTCAAGGACGGCAAGCCGACCAGGGAACAAAACAATATCGTTTACGCATTGAGACCCCTCGAAGAATTGTATGGCGACACGCTCGCTACCGCCTTCGGGCCGCTCGCCCTGAAGGCGGTTCGCGAGAAGATGATCGAGTCCGGTCTGGCTCGCAAAGTCATCAACCAGCGGATTGGTGCTATCAAACGCGTGTTCCGCTGGGCCGTCTCCGAGGAATTGCTTCCGCCGAGCGTCTACCAGGCGTTGGCCGCCGTCAACGGCCTGAAGCGAGGCCGGACGAAAGCCCGCGAAACGAAACCGATCGAGCCTGTGTCGGAAAACGTCGTCGACGCCACGTTGCCATTTTTGCCGAAGGTGGTGGCGGACATGGTGCAGTTCCAGCGGTTCACCGGCTGCCGGCCGGGGGAGGTTTGTGCGTTGCGGCCGTGCGACATCGATCGGACGGGCGAGATTTGGGAATACCGGCCTGCCTCGCACAAGTCCGAGCATCACGGCCGCGATCGCGTGATCCTTATCGGCCCCAAGGCTCAAACTGTTCTGCTGCCGTATTTGTTGCGGGCTCCTGAGGCCTTTTGTTTCTCGCCGGCTGAGAGCGAGAGTCGTCGCAAAGCCGAGCTGCGAGCCCGAAGAAGATCCAAAGTCCAGCCTTCGCAACGAGATCGCAGCAGGCCCAATCCGAAGCGGAAGCCGCGAAACTCTTACGACCGGCAGGCGTATTTGCATGCGGTCCGACGGGCTTGCCGCAAGGCGGACATCGCAGCCCATAAACAGCCGGAATACGCTCGCGTTCCCTTGGTGCGGATCATCATTCCAAACTGGCACCCGAACCAGCTGCGACATCTGGCCGCGACTGAAAT
>DASZUP010000988.1:0-7703 GCA_035547635.1 Pirellulales bacterium | reverse complement strand
CGACTTCGTCGCGCGACTGAGCGGTTTCGAACCGTGGCTGGCTCCTGCCGTAGCGGCGCTGCTCGCGGCGACGGCGGGCGCCTTGCTCGGCGGTTGGGCCAACTGGCTGTTGGGCGCCTTCTTTCGCCTGTTCAATCAGATGTTCCGGCTGATTACCGGTATTTACGCCCACGCCGTCGGCGGCTTGCTGAGGGTGACGGCGGCCGTGTTGTTGATGTACGCCGGGCTGCTGGGGCTGACCTATTGGCGATTCGTGGAAACGCCGAAAGGGTTCATTCCTTCGCAGGATATGGGCTACCTGATGGTCAACGTGCAGTTGCCCGACTCTGCGTCGATGGAACGCACGCAGGACGTGATCAGCCAGATGGTGCAGATCGCCAAGTCGCATCCGGGCGTCAAGCACTGTTCGGGCATCGCCGGCCAGTCGTTTGTGCTCAATGCGTTCGGCTCCAACTTCGGTTCGATGTTCGTCAACCTGCAGGATTACCACCTGCGGCGAGATCCGAGCATGTCGAGCATGGCGATCTACGACTACCTGCAGACGGAGTTCGGTAAGCAAATCAAAGAGGCCATGGTGATGGTCTTTCCGCCGCCGCCGATTCGCGGCGTCGGCCGGGCCGGCGGCTTCATGCTGATGGTCGAAGATCGCGGCGACGTCGGTTCTCCGGCCTTGCAGGCGGAGACGGAGCGACTGGTGCAGTTGGGCAACGAGAGCGGCGGAGTGCAGCGTCTGATGACCACTTTCCGCGCCAACGTCCCGCAATACTACATCAAGCCGGAGCCGCAACAGTGCATGACGCGGCACGTGTCTCTGAAGGACTTTTCCGATACGCTGCGCATCTACCAGGGATCGCTGTACGTCAACGACTTCAACAAGTTCGGACGCACCTGGCAGGTCATCGTGCAGGCGGCGCCCGAATTCCGCACGAAGCCGGAATATATTTCTCGCCTGAAGGTCCGCAACAGCGAAGGCGTGATGACGCCGATCGGTTCGCTGGCCACGGTTGAGGAAGTCAATGGACCGATGGTCCTGACCCGCTACAACATGTATCCCGCCGCTTCGGTCAACGGCATGGCGGCGCCGGGCGTCAGCTCGAACCAGGCTATTCAACTGATGCAAGGCCTGGCCGAAGCGAACCTGCCGCGGAACATGGCGTTCGAGTGGACCGACATGTCCTACCTCGAGCTGCTGGCGGGCAACACGGCGACGGTCATCTTCGGTTTTGCCGTCGTGATGGTGTTCCTGGTGCTGGCCGCGCAGTACGAGAGCTGGTCGCTGCCGCTGGCGGTGATCCTGGTCGTGCCGATGTGCCTGCTCAGCGCGTTGATCGGCGTGCAGATTGCCAAAATGGACGTCAATATTTTCACCCGCATCGGTTTCGTGGTGCTGGTCGGGCTGGCGAGTAAGAACGCGATCTTGATCGTCGAGTTCGCCAAGCAGCAGCGCCTGGCGGGTGTTTCTCGGCGAGAAGCCACATTGCAAGCCTGCCGGCTGCGGTTGCGGCCGATCGTCATGACCTCGTTGGCGTTCATTCTCGGCGTCGTGCCGCTGATCCTCTCGCACGGGGCAGGCGCTGAAATGCGTCAGGCCCTGGGCGTGGCCGTGTTCAGCGGCATGCTCGGCGTGACGATGTTCGGCCTGGTGTTGACCCCTGTATTCTTTTTTAGCATTGACTGGCTTGGCGAGGCTCGGCTGTTCGGCGTCGCGTGGCTCCGCAAGGCGAACGCGGTGGCGCTGGCGATCATCAGTCTCAAGCCGGCCCGCATTGCAGCCCGCCACATGGCGAGCCGGCTGGCGACGCGCGGCCGGCGAGGTTCGGTGGCGGCGCAGCAGGTTTCGCCGGCTGAGGGACCGCCTGCCGACGATCCCGCCCTGGCGGGCGACACGGTGATTGTGGCGGCCGACACGGTTCAGACTGCTGCGGCGCCGAAGTATGGCCGCGGTCCAAAGACGCAAGATCAACTGGCACGCCAAGAGAAGTAAGAGACCGCCTTGTTTTCCAGATTCTTTATCAATCGGCCGATCTTCGCGTCGGTGTTGTCGATCATGGTCACGCTGGGCGGCGCCGTGGCGCTGTTCACGCTGCCGATCGCGCAGTACCCGGAGATCACGCCGCCGACCGTCGAAGTCTCGGCGATTTATCCCGGCGCCAATGCTCAGGTCGTGGCCGACACGGTGGCGGCGCCGATCGAACAGCAGGTCAACGGCGTCGAGAAGATGCTTTACATGTCGTCGCAATGCACGAACGACGGCACGTACACGCTGACGGTCACGTTCAAGCACGGCGTCGATTTGAATATGGCGCAGGTGCTGGTGCAAAACCGCGTGGCCCTGGCCCAGCCTATTCTGCCGGAACTGGTGCAGCGCCGCGGCGTGGTAGTGAAAAAGAAGTCGCCCAGCGTGCTGATGATCGTCAATTTGTTTTCGCCTGACGATAGCCGCGACAATTTGTATCTGAGCAACTATGCCACCATTCAGCTCAAAGACGAGCTCTCGCGTCTGCAAGGCGTCGGCGACATCACCTATATCGGCCAGCGCGACTACAGTATGCGGCTCTGGCTCGATCCGGAGAAGATGGCCTACCGCAATTTGACCACGACCGACGTGGTGCAGGCCATCGAGCAGCAGAACACGCAAGTGGCCGCCGGTCAGATCGGCCAGCCGCCAGTCGCCAACGGCCAGGTGTTCCAGTTCACCATGAGCACCATGGGCCGGCTGGTCGAGGTGGAGCAGTTCGCCGACATGATCCTCAAGACCGACGCCGACGGACGCTTCGTGCGGCTGCGCGACGTGGCGAACATCGAGCTCGGCGCGTTGGTCTACGACCAGACCTGCACGCTCGACGGGCGGCCCTCGGTGGCGCTTTCCATTTACCAGTTGCCCGGCTCGAATGCGCTGGAGACCGCGCGCCTGGTGCGCACCAAGATGGAGGAGCTCAAAGACCGGTTTCCCGAAGGGCTCGACTACGCGATCGTATACGATACGACCCCCTTCATTCAGGAATCGATCAACGAGGTCTTCAAGACGCTGCGCGACGCGGTGGCGCTGGTGGCCATCGTCGTGCTGTTGTTCTTGCAGAACTGGCGATCGGCCATCATTCCGCTGATCGCCGTGCCTGTCGCCGTGATCGGCACGTTCGCCGTGATGGCCGGTCTGGGCTTCAGTCTCAATAATCTCACGCTGTTCGGCCTGGTGCTGGCGATCGGCATCGTCGTCGATGACGCGATCGTCGTGGTCGAAGCGGTGGAACATCATATCGAGCACGGTCTGTCTCCGCGCGAAGCCACCATCAAGGCCATGGAGCAGGTCTCCGGGCCGGTGATTGCGGTGGGCCTCGTGCTCACGGCGGTGTTCGTGCCGTGCGCGTTCATCACCGGCATCACCGGCCAGTTTTTCCGGCAGTTCGCGTTGACCATCGCCGTCTCGACGGTGATTTCGGCCTTCAACTCGCTGACGCTCAGCCCGGCGCTGACGGCGCTGCTGCTGCGGTCGCGGGAAAAAGGTTCGGCGCCGCCCCTGCCCCGCCTGACGTTTCCGCTGGCCGCCGCTTGGGCCGGTTGGACCTTCGCGGCGCCTTACCTGGCGCCGTATGTCTCGCCTGCACTGGCAAAACTGCCTGCCTCGCTCTCCGGCGTTTTGCAGCCGGCGACGCCCTACCTGGCGCCGACGGTCGCCGCGCTCGGCTGTGCGGCGGCGGGCTGGTTGGTCGGCGGCTGGCTGAACGCGATGCTGGGCTGGTCGTTCCGCGCATTTAACAAGGCCTTCGATTTCGCCACCGGCGTCTATGCCCGCGTCGTCGGCGGATTGCTCCGCGTCAGCGTGCTGGTGCTGATCGTCTACGGCGGGCTGGTCGGACTGACGTACAAGGCTTTCGTCGAAACGCCCAAAGGGTTCATTCCCGCCCAGGACAAAGGTTACTTGCTGGTCAACGTGCAACTGCCCGACTCCGCTTCGGTGCAGCGCACGCGAAAGACAATGCTGCAGATCGAGAAGATCGCCGCGGGCATTCCGGGCGTCAATCACACGGTGGCCATCGCCGGACAGTCGATTCTGCTCAATGCCAACGCGCCGAACTTCGGCGCCATGTACGTGATGCTCGACGAGTTCCATCACCGAGTCAAAAAAGGCTTGTCGGGCGACCGGATTGCGGCCGAGTTGCAAGCGGCACTGAAGGGCGCCGTGGGCGACGGCCTGATCAACGTCTTCGGCGCGCCGCCCGTGGAAGGCCTCGGCACCGCCGGCGGCTTCAAAATCGTGATTGAAGACCGCGGCGACGCGGGGTCGGAAATTCTCCAGTCCGTGGCGGAAAACACCGTGCGCGCGGGCAACGACTCGAAAGAGCTGCAAGATCTGTTCTCCAGCTTCCGCGCCCATACGCCTTGGCTGTACCTGGACATCGATCGTTCGGCGGCCAAGCGGATGGGGCTCGATATGGGCGAGCTGTTCAATACCTTGCAGGTCTACCTCGGCTCGCTGTACGTCAACGATTTCAATCGCTTCGGCCGCACCTGGCAGGTCAACGTGCAGGCCGCCGCGGAATTCCGCAACCAGATCGAAGACTTGAAGCGAGTCAAGATCCGCAACCGCGAAGGCAAGATGGTCCCGCTGGCCAGCCTGGCCGAAGCCCGCGATTCGACCGGCCCGGCGATGATCACGCGATATAATCTGTATCGTGCTGCGCAGATCAACGGCAGCCCGGCGCCGGGCGTGAGCTCAGGCCAGGCGCTAGAGGTCATGCAAGCCGCAGCGCGCAAGGACTTGCCGCGCTCGATGCGGGCCGAATGGACCGAGCTGGCGCTGCTGCAATTGGAGACCGGCAACACGGCCATGCTCGTGTTCCTGCTGGCCGTGGTGCTGGTGTTCCTGGTGCTGGCCGCGCAGTACGAGAGCTGGGCTCTGCCGCTGGCCGTGATTCTGGTGGTGCCGATGTGTCTGCTCTGTTCGGTGGCTGCAGTCATGGCGGCAGAGATGGACGTCAACATCTTCACGCAGATCGGCTTCGTCGTGTTGATCGGGTTGGCCTGCAAGAACGCCATTTTGATCGTCGAGTTCGCCAAGGCGCAAACGGAAAACGGCGTGGCCAATCGCGAAGCCACGCTGCAAGCCTGCCAGTTGCGGTTGCGGCCGATCGTGATGACCTCGCTGGCCTTCATTCTTGGCGTTGTACCGCTGATGATTTCCGAAGGGGCGGGCGCTGAGATGCGCCGCACGCTCGGCACGGCCGTATTCGGCGGTATGCTCGGCGTCACGCTGTTCGGCATCTTCCTGACGCCCGTGTTCTACTTCGTCATTCAGTGGGTCAAAGAGCTGCGCCGCGCGTGAGCCTTAGGACAGCGCGGAGCAATTAAAAAGTGGTCTTTTCGCCAGGGGCCGCCATCACTTTCTTCGACGACCGGCAAGCGAAATCTGTCTCCTGCCAGCTTTAAAGATCGTCCTACTTTTGTGCGCGATGTATCGTCGACCATCGACCCCGAAGGGGTCACATTCATCAGCCCAGGGCAACGCCCTGGGACGCGAAGACCACGCTACCGAGTAGCCCTGAAAGGGCGTGACAAAGAGCCACCGTCCGATTCCTGAAAGTGCAGCGGCGCAACATCAAACTGCGATGGCCATGCCCATTTGTCGCACCCTTTCAGGGCGCCGGTGATGCTAACGAACCGTATCCCCAGGGCGTTGCCCTGGGCTGATGAATCACGCCCCTTCGGGGCTAGGACGGCCTTCGGCCCTTCCCATTGTGCCAGAATGCAGGATGGTCTCTAAAGCTGGTGGCAAACAAGAAACCACTGTAGAGAAACTTGCTATCTTCTGCGAACAAAGCCGGTCCTCGCTCCTGGCGTCCTGCTCTGCGCGATTGGGCTTACGGTTGAGGTTTTGCACCTCCCTCAGCCAGCGCCAACACATTGCGCTCGATGGTCGCGCACAGCTCGTCGAGCGTGAGGTGATTGAGGCTCGTTGAGCTGAACGGCTGCTGCAACTGCGAGCCGATTTCGTCCAAGGCCAGAATCGGATAGGCGATCAGCATGGTCAGGATCGGCGTGACGAAGATGGCGAGCGATTCGTCGAACTTGTCGACCAGCTCGAACGGCAACACGAGCAGAAAGATAATCAGGAAACGGCGGATCTCAATGCCGTACGCCTTCGGAAGCGGCGACTTGGCGATCCGCTCGCAGCCGCCTAAGTGATCGATCAGCGTGGCGCGTTCGCGATCGGCCTGCAGAAAACCGAACCGGTCAAGCTGGCCGGCGTCGGCGGCCTGACGCAGCAGGGCTGCGATTCTCGACGACACGTAGCCGGGCATGTGGTCTGCGGCGGCAATGCGCGCCGCTTCGGCGTCGCCCAGTAACTCGGCCAGCTCCGGCAATTCGCGCTCGCCGCGCAAGCTGCGGCGGGCGGCATGCGCGAAGGCGGCGGTCCAGCCCGCAACCGCCCAGCGCCATTCGGCCTCTTCAGGACCATACGCCAAGGCCGTGATCGTCAGGTTGCGGCACTGGTTGACGATGCCGCCCCACAGTTTTCGACCTTCCCACCAGCGGTCGTAGCCGGCGTTGGTGCGCAGCACCAGCAGCAAGCTCAAGGCGGCGCCGGCGACTTCGAACGGGGCGATCGGAATGGCGATCGACGTGTGCGAAGCGACTTCGACCGCGCCGACCGCCAGCGCGAACGCTCCGAACCACAGCCCGCGTTTCAACACGGTTTCCGTGGCGGTATTGTGCAGGCGAAAGAAGTCGTCCCAGAATGCGCTCGAACCGAGCTTCATGACAAGATCTCTTCCACCACGCGGCCGTGGACGTCGGTCAGGCGGAAGTCTCGGCCCTGGAAGCGGAACGTCAGCCGCTCGTGATCGATCCCCAGCAGCCGCAGCAGCGTGGCATGGAAGTCGTGGACGTGTACGCCGCTATTGACGATGTTGTATCCGAACGGGCAGGTTTCTCCATGGACCACGCCGGGTTTGACTCCGCCGCCCGCCATCCAGACCGAGAAGCAGCGCGGATGGTGATCGCGACCGTAGTCGGTGGCGGTCAGTTTGCCCTGGGAGTAATTGGTGCGGCCGAACTCGCCGCCCCAGATCACCAGCGTATCGTCCAGCAGCCCTCGCTGCTCGAGGTCTATCAACAGCGCCGCCGAGGCCTGATCCGTCTCCTGGCACTGCCGCTTGATGCCGGCCGGCAGTCCGCCGTGCTGGTCCCAGCCTTGATGATAAAGCTGAATGAACTTCACGCCCCGTTCCGCCAGGCGTCGGGCCAGCAGACAGTTGGCGGCATATGTGCCGGGCGTGCGGGCGTCATCGCCGTAGAGTTCGTAGGTGTGGTCTGGCTCGTCGGCCAGGTTTGTCGCCTCCGGCACGCTGGTCTGCATGCGGAAGGCCATCTCGTACTGTTCGATCCGCGTGTTCAACTCGGCGTCGCCCGTCGCGGCCAGCTCGATCTGGTGCAGCTCTCGCAAGCGGTCGAGCAACTTGCGGCGGCTGGCCGAATCGACGCCGGCCGGATTGTTCAGGTACAGCACCGGATCTTTGCCTGCGCGGAATTGTACGCCTTGATGCCGCGACGGCAGAAAGCCGGCGCCCCACAGCCGCGAGTAGAGCGGCTGGCCCCCTTTGCCCTTGGTGATCAGCACCACGAAGGCCGGCAGGTCTTCGTTGTCGCTGCCCAGGCCGTAGTTCAGCCAGGCGCCGATGCTGGGCCGGCCGGAGATCTGGGCG
>DASZUP010000987.1:0-2700 GCA_035547635.1 Pirellulales bacterium | reverse complement strand
TCGGCGGCGGGCCCTGCTCGACGGCCGGCGGCTTCAAGGTCTCGACGTTGATGGTCCTGGCCCTGCACGCCTGGTCGCGGTTCCGCGGTCTGCGGCAGGCGAGCCTGTTCCGCCGCTCCGTGCCGCGGGAGACGGTCGACGCCGCCATGGCTACGGCCATGCTGTTCACCGTCGTGGCGGCCGTGGCGCTGACGGCTTTCCTGGTGATTGAACAAGCCGACGCGCCGCACCACGCCTCGCGAGGTTCTGCGCTGGGCGCCGCCTTCGAGGTCTGCTCCGCGCTGGCCACGGCCGGCCTGAGCACGGGCATTACGCCCGGATTGAGCGCCGGGGCCAAATCGGTTCTGATCGTGTTGATGTTCTTCGGCCGGCTGGGGCCGATTTCGGTGTTCGTGGCGCTGTCAGGCAGCCGCCGCGATACGCGGGTCGAGTACCCCAAAGAAGAAGTTTTGATAGGCTGAGGCGATGAAAGAGAACAAACGCTTCGTGGTCCTCGGACTGGGTTCCTTCGGCACGGCGCTGGCCACGCGGTTGGCGCAGAACGGCTGCCGCGTGACCGGAGTCGACGCCAGCGAGCGCCGCGTCGACCAACTGAAGCACGTCCTGTACGAGTCCGTCGTGGCCAACGTCACGGACAAGGAATCGCTCGAGGAGCTGCTGGTGGCCAGCGCGCACGCGGTCTTCATCAGCCTGGGCGAGAATATTGAGACCTCGCTGCTGGCGGCGCTGCACGCGCGAGAGCTGGGCGCCAAGCGCGTGCTGGTCAAGGGCGTGACGGAAGAACACGGCAAGATCCTCAAGCACTTGGGGGTTGAGCGAGTCGTCTTTCCCGAGGCCGAAATGGCCACGCAACTGGCCGACAGCATGACCTGGCCCAACGTACTCGATGCCCTGACGATCGACACGGCGCACAGCCTGGTGGAAATGGCCGTGCCGGAAACGCTGGTCGGCAAGACGCTCCGCGAAGCCGACCTGCGGCGCCGCTACGGCTGCCTGGTGCTGGGCATCAAGGACCATCTCAACGGCAAGCTCACCTTGAACCCCGACGGCGAGTTCAAGCTGACCGACGACCAGACCCTGCTGGCCATCGGCAAGAAGGAAGAGCTCAGCCGGCTGAGCGATCTGAAGTAAGCCGCCGGAACTTCCTGGAAAGGGGCCGGAAGGCCTCGTAAAATGAAATTCGGCGCGCCTGGGCGTGCGTTTCATTTCCCGGAACAGAACTTCTTGATCTGCAGGAGCTGGGCCATGTTGACGACGTGGTTAATTGCAGGCGTCATGGCATGCGGGCAGGCCGACGCCGCCGACAAGGAAAAGCCCTCGGATAAGGCCGCCGCAGCCGAATCTGCCGATGCCGATCTCAAGGCCCGCGTCCGCAAGCTCGTGCGGGAACTCGACGCCAGGCAAAAGGCCCGCCGCGACGAGGCCGAGCAGCAGCTCATGGAGCTGGGCCCGGCGGCGCTGGATCTGCTGCCGGAAACCACCGCCCGCACGCCGGCCGAAGTGGCCTTGCGATTGGACCGCATTCGTTCCCAGTTCGAGCGCGCGCGGGCCGAAAACTCCGTAAAAGCCTCTACCGTCACGCTCAGCGGCAAAGCGCTGCCGCTGTCCAAGGTGCTGGCGGAGATTACTAAGCAGACCGAGAACAAGATCTACGACCTGCGGGAAGAGTTCGGCCAGGAAACGACCGATCCGGAGATCGACGTTGACTTCGACAAGACGCCTTTCTGGGCCGCGCTCGACAAGGTCTTGGATCTGGCGAACTTGAACATCTACCCGTACGCTTCCGAGCCGGGCGTGGCGATCGTGAATCGTTCGGAGTCTCGCGTGCCGCGGCATGGCACGGCCGTTTACGCCGGCTCGTTCCGCTTTGAAGGCGCCGAGTTTGTCGCCCGCCGCGATCTGCGCGATCCCGACAGCCACTCTTTGGAGCTATTGATCAGCGCCGCCTGGGAGCCGCGTTTGCAGCCGATCCTGATCATGCGGCTGGCCGACGGCATGCAGGCCGTCGACGAACAAGGCGATGCAATCGAAGTCGCCGCCGCCGGCGCCGAGTTGGAGTTTCCCGTCGACGCCGACATGCGGTCGATCGACATGCCGGTTCAATTCACGGCGCCGCAGCGCAGCGTGAACCGCATTGCCAGCTTGAAGGGCAAGCTTTCCGTGCTGCTGCCCGGCAAGCAGGAGACCTTCCGCTTCACCAACCTGGAGAAGGCCAACCGCGTCGAGAAACGCCGCGCCGCGGTGACGGTGGTGCTGGACGAAGTTCGCAAGAACAACGCCCTGTGGGAATTTCGCGTCCGGGTGGTGTTCGACAAGGCCGGCGGCGCGCTGGAATCGCACCGCGACTGGGTCTGGAACAACCCCGCGTTCCTTGAAACGCCGGGCAACAAAGAGCCGCTGCATTACGCCGGCATGGACCAGACTCGCCAGACGGAAAACGAGATTGGCGCCGCCTACTACTTCGACGTGCCCGAAGGGCTGAAGGACTGTACCTTCATCTATCAAACGCCGACGGCCATCATGAGCATGCCGCTGGACTACGAGCTGAAGGATCTGGAGCTGCCGTGAGGAGCTTGCAGCGAGCGCGACACGTCTTTTCTGCCGGCCCTTTGGCCGCGATGCTACTAAATCAAGGATCGCGAGTCTCTAGCGCGGCCGTCACAATTTGGAGCAGGGTGCCATGCCTTGGTCGGCGTTTCG
>DASZUP010000986.1:0-1791 GCA_035547635.1 Pirellulales bacterium | reverse complement strand
ACCGCAACGGTTGGCGCGGCTCGTGCAAGCCGTCGCCACGCTGCCCGAGTACCAGTTAGCCTGACGTCAAGTTATTGAACGATCGTACTGAAGTTTCCCCTCGCAGGACCGCTGTCATGCGCACCACGCGAAGAACGTTTTTGCAGAACACGCTCGGTTCCTCCGCCTTGCTCTCGGTCGGCGCAACCGTACCGGCATTTCTGGCTCGCAGCGCCGAGGCCGCCGCCGAGAAGGCCGGCAGCTTGAGCGACAACATCCTGGTCGTCGTACAGCTCAGCGGCGGCAATGACGGCTTGAATACCGTGATACCGTTCGGGCAGGACGGCTATGGCCGAAACCGGATTGCGCTGCGGATTCCCGAAGCTCAGATTTTGAAGCTGAACGACGAAACGGGATTGCACCCGCAACTTTCGGGCTTCAAGAAGCTGTACGAACAACAGCGTCTGGCGATCGTGCAGGGCGTCGGTTATCCGAATCCGGACCGATCGCATTTTCGCTCAATGGACATCTGGCATATGGCCCGGCCTGAGCGCGAAGACAAAAGCGACGGCTGGCTGGGGCGCTGTCTCGACTGCAACCCGCGCGAGGCCGGTCAGGACGTGCCGGCGCTGCACTTGGGCCGCTCGCAGTTGCCGTTGGCGCTGGTCAGCCAGCGCACGCCGGTCCCCTCGATCGAGTCGATGGCGGGCTTTCGATTGCAGACCAACGGCGGCGCCTTGCCGCTGACGTCGTTGGGCCAGTTGGCCGAAGCGGCGCGGCCCGATGCGACGCCGCTGTTGGATTTTTTGCGCCGCAGCACATTGAACGCCTATGCTTCAAGCGCCGAGGTGCAGGAGGCGTTGAAAGATGAACGCAGCGCCGCGGAGTACCCGAGCTTTGCTTTGGCCGAAAAACTGAAACAGATCGCCCAACTGATCGACGCCCGGCTGAGCACGCGGTTCTATTACGTCTCGCTTGACGGCTTCGACACGCACGCCAGCCAACTGGCCGCGCACGCGGCGCTGTTGAACCAGCTTTCCGCCTCGGTCAGCGCGTTCATCGACGACCTGGCCCAGCGCGGACATCTCGATCGCGTGCTGGTGCTCTGCTTCTCCGAGTTCGGCCGCCGCGTACACGAGAATGCCAGTCAGGGGACCGACCACGGCACGGCGGCGCCCGTCTTTCTGGCCGGCGGGCGAGCGGCGGGCGGCCTGATCGGCGCTCAGCCGAGTCTCGACGATCTCGACGGCGAAGGCGATTTGAAGTTCAACGCCGACTTTCGCCGGCTCTACGCCACGTTGCTCGACGGCTGGCTCGGCTGCCCGAGCGAAGCCGTGCTGGGGCGGCGGTTTGAATCGCTGCCGTTGATTGCATAGAACCGCGGCCCCTCGAGCGGTTGGATATACTGAACCAAAGCGCCGTCATCTTCTGGATGAGCCGAGTCGACCCACTCCCAGGCGCGGTCCGGCGTGTCGGCAACAAAGGCCTCTTGGTCAGCCACGGCAATAAATTTCCCTCGCGCTTCGGGCAGCAGCGTTTCCCAATGAGCTTCTAGCCACGCGCGATTCGCGAGTGCTTTCTGCCGCTGCGCCTGCAAGCGCGCAATTTCGCCGTCATCGGTGACTTCTTCGAATATTAGCCGCGACTCAATCATGACACTGCGCTCCTCTGATGAAAGTTTAGCGCGAAGACCATCCGGAAGCCAGCGCAGAGTTCCAGATTCATCAGTATCGAGCCCAGTAGCGCCGATTGTTGCGGTAATGAAGCAATCAGCGGCAAGTCGTCATTCAAGGCGGCGGCGTCGTCGATAAG
>DASZUP010000985.1:0-7924 GCA_035547635.1 Pirellulales bacterium | reverse complement strand
CTGGCCTTCAACGGCGCGTTCAACGCCGATCCCGACGGCTACCGAGCGCTGGCGAGCAACCTGCTCGAATATGGCGTGTTTGGCGCCGGTCGACGTCCGAGCGCCTATCGTCCGCCTTTGTACCCGCTGCTGTTGGTCCCTTGTGAAACGCTTGACCACGAGGCGCAATCGCGAATCGCCCTGGGTTTGCTCCACGTGTCGCTGGGCGCCGCCACGGCGCTCGTGACGCTTTGGCTGGGTCGGCGTTGGGGGCTGGGCCGCTGGTCGGCGCTGGCGGCGGCGCTGACGGCGTGCGACCCCATCCTGCTGAACCAGTCGACGCTGGTCATGACGGAAACGCTGGCCGCGTTCTTGGCTTGTGCCGCGCTTGCCGCGCTGACCTGGACCGAAGCGCGGCCGGGCGCCAAACGGGCGGCGCTGGCCGGAATCGCCCTCGGCCTGGCGGCGCTCTGCCGGCCGACGTTCCTGGCGTGGGCGGCGCTCGCCGCCCTCGCATGGGTCGTGCTCCGCCAGCGGCGCCGGCGACTGGTTGTGCCGTTCGCATTGCTGGTCAGCTTGGTTCTGACGCTGGCGCCTTGGATGCTGCGAAACCTGCTGCAGTTTGGCCGCCCCATCGCCACGACCACGCACGGCGGTTACACGTTGCTGCTAGGGAATAACCCGGAGTATTACGCGTTCTTAGAACAGGCCGGCTGGGGCGACGTCTGGCAGGCGGACCAGTTTGATCGCGAGGTATCGCTCGCCCGGGCGGAGGCCGGCGACAATGAAGTCCGCGCGGATCAGCGCGAATATGCGCAGGCCTGGCAAGCCATTGGCGCACACCCCCGGCCCTTCCTGAAAGCGAGTGTTGCGCGTCTGGGGAACTTTTGGGGGGTACTGCCGCACCGCACCGGAGAAGATCGCGGCCTGCGGCGCCATGCGCTGCGGTACGCTGCGGCAAGCTGGTATTCTGCAGAGTTCGTGCTGGCCGTGGCAGGGCTGTGCATTTTGCGAAGCCGCTTGTGGCGCTCAGCATGGCTCTGGGGCGTGCTATTGGCGGCATCGCTAACTTCCGTGCATGCCTTGTATTGGAGCGACATGCGGATGCGCGCCCCGCTGGCGGCGGTCGTCGCCCTGCTGGCAGCCCGTGGGTTTGCGAGTTTCTGGGACCGGGCCCTGCGGCGCAAAACCGCTTCTGCCTTGGACTTAAAAACCGACTCGCCGGCTTGAAGCTGCCTTGACCCATGAGGCGATCGACTCCTATAATCCCGCCCCCGACTTCGGAAGGTCGGCACATCTCTTAAGACGTTCGTCCATTTCAGTTTATGGGTCCGGCGCGGCGCTGCCTGGGAATTCAGAAGGCGCGAGCTGGAAGGATCGCCAATCTGCTGAGTAGGTCAACGGCTAATCGCTGGGTTGGATTGCCCTGCGCGCAGCGCGTGTTGTGTGCAGCGACGCTGGCGCTGCGCATGGCGTTGGCGATCGGCTGCTGGTCGGCGGCCGATCTGGCCCGCGGCCAAATTGAACTCCCCGCCGCGCGCCCCAGCGAACCGATCGTAGTTTCGGCCGAGCATGCTAAAAAATGGCGGCAAGGCCAGTACGACGTCTGGCTGCTGCACGGCAATTGCACGATCCACCAAGGCGCCAACCGTTGCCGCAGTCGAGACGCCGTGCTGTGGGTCAAATACGGCAAACCGTTGCGAGGCAAAATCGGCGAGGAGGCGCTAGCCGACGAACAGCAACTGGAAGACAGTCGCCACAAGATCATCGCCTACCTCGAAGGCGACGTGCAGATCGAAGCCGGACGCCACGAGCAGCGGGTTCAGCAACCTTTGAATCCCGCCAACGATCGGGGCTGGTTGGGACGCTTCTACTCGACGGCGCCGATCGAGTTCCGCACGCCGCCGCCCGAACCCGAGCCGCCGCTGAAGCCAACCGTGTATCGGAAAGCTCTGGAGCGGCGCAATCCCGACGATGAGGTGATCCAGCGAACGCAGTTCCTCGCTCCGGAGCCCGCCGCGGCGCAGCCGGCGCCCGTCGTTGGCACGCGGCGTCTGCGGTTCTTTCCTCGCAGTTCGGTCAACCCGCAGTTCCGCTGGGTTCCCAATGAGGCGAAGGACGAAGGCGTGGGCGTCTTCACCGGCGGATTGACGGTATTCATCTCGAGCGAGAACGAGGAGGAGCAGCTCGACATCTCGGCCGACAACGTCGTGATCTGGACGACGGGCGTGCTGCAGGGGGATCTGCAGGAGCAGTTCCAGGACGACAACGTCCCATTGGAAGTCTACCTGGAAGGAAACGTGGTGTTTCGCCAGGGGGATCGCGTGATCTATGCCAACCGCATGTTCTACGACGTGAACCGCCAGAACGGAACGATCGTCGATTCCGAGATCTTCACGCCGGCGCCAGGCTACGCCGGCATGCTGCGTTTGAAATCCGAACTGGTCAAAGTGGCCCATGGCGACAACTTCTACGCGCGCAACAGCTTTGTTACGTCCAGCGGTCTGGGCAAGCCGCGGTATCGGGTCCAGGCCGGCGAAGTGTTTATCGAAGACCACCAACGGCCGGTCGTCAATCCGCTGACCGGCACGCCCGTGCTCGACCCGGCCACGCACCAGCCCGTCATCGAGCACGAACAGTTGGTGACGAGCAAGAACAATTTCCTGTTTCTCGGCCCGGTGCCGGTCTTCTACTGGCCGCGGTTTTCGACGAACCTCGATCAGCCCTCGACGTTCATCACCTCGGCCTTTTTCCAGAACGACAAGGTGTTCGGCACGTGGACCGAAGTTGAACTCAACTCGTTCCAGTTGCTGGGCATTCGCAACGTGCCCAAGGGGCTGCACTGGACCTTCACGCTCAGCAATCTTTCCAAGCGCGGTTTCGCCGCCGGCACCGACGTAATATTCAACCAGCCTAGTTTCCTGGGGGGCGGGCCGGTCACGAGCAACCTCCAAATCTGGGGCCTGCACGACAAGGGCTTCGACAACTTGGGCCGGACCCGCAACCACCTGGCGCCGGAAATCGCTTCACGCAACCGCGGTCGCCTGCTCGAAAACTACCGCCAGCAACTGGCCGGCAACTTTCAGTTGACCGGACAGATCGGCTACATCACCGACCGCAACTTCCTCGAGCAGTATTACGAGGCCGAGTGGGACCAGCGGCCGGACGAACTCACCGACCTGGAATTGAAACGGATCATCGACAACCGCTCGTGGAGCGTGTACACGTCGGCCCGCTTGAATCCGTTCTTCACCGAGACGCAATGGTGGCCGCGCGCCGATCATTTCACGCTCGGACAGGAGCTGCTGGGCGACCGTCTGACCTGGTACGAACATTCGAACGCGGGTTACGCCTCGTATCGGATCACTAATGTCCCCACCGATCCGGCCGACGCAGCCATCTTCCAGTACCTTCCCTGGGAAAAGAACACTTCGGGGCTGCCCTCGAATTTCCGCGGCAGCCAACTGGTAACCGCGCACGAAATCGACGCGCCGTTCGACCTGGGGCCGTTCAAGTTCTCACCCTATGCGATGGGCCAACTGGCCCACTGGGACCAGGACTTAAGCTACCAGCAATACAACCGGGCCTGGGGGCAGGCCGGGTTGCGCGGCAGCATCGCCTTTTGGGCCTCGAACCCGACGATCGAAAGCCGCTTCCTTAACGTCCACGGGCTGGCGCACAAAGCCGTGTTCGAAGTCGACGCTTCGGCCTCCGATGCCAACAAGCGCATGACGATGCTGCCCCTCTACGACCCGATCAACGACAACGCTCAGGAGCATTTCCAACGCCGCTTCATGGTGATGGACTACGGCGGCGTACTGCCGTATAAGTACGATCCGCGTTCCTATGCCTTGCGCAGCGGGTTACAGAACTACGTCAGTTCGCCCGTCAGCGAAGTGGCCGACCGGTTCGAGTCCGTGCGTTTCGGCCTGAACCAGCGCTGGCAGACCAAGCGCGGGCCGGCGGGCAACCGCCGGATCATCGATTGGATCGTGCTCGACGCCGGCGGCGTGTACTTTCCCAACTCGGGCCGGGACAACTTCGGGCAGCCGTTTGGCCTGGTAAACTACGATTTCCGCTGGCACGTCGGCGACCGCGTGACGATGCTCTCCGACGGCCTGTTCGATTTCTTCAGCCAGGGCCAGCGTATTTTCACGATGGGAACCACCATCCAGCAGCCGCCCCGCATGAACTGGAACATCTCGTTCCGATCTTTCAACGGGCCGTTCACATACAACATGATGACCCTCTCGAACAGCTATACGCTGAGCCCTAAGTGGCGAGTGACCTGGGGCACCTCGTTTGCGCTCAACTCCTACAACATCGGGCAGAACATTTCAGTCACCCGCGTCGGCGAATCGTTCGTGACAAGCGCGGCCTTCTACGTCGACAACAGCAAGGCCAACAACGGCTTTAACCTCATGATCACGCCGCGGTTCCTCGGCCCGCAGATGCTGCGCCGGCTGGGCGGAGCCAATGTGCCGATGAGCAACCAATACGGCTTGGAGTAAGCGCCGCGAAGATGGTTTTTAACCGAAGGACCGCGGTGCGGAGATGGATCGCGTTCAGAACCTGCGTTTGGTCCGCAGCGCGATCTCCTCGCGGTACGCCGGCGATGGAAGCGGCCCGCTACTGCCCTCGACCGCGAGCCTCGGCCTCTTGCCGGCGGTGAAGCGCCGCGTGCTCTTCTTCTTCGCTGGGGCGGTTGTCAAAACCGCGCTCGGACGAGAATTCGATGCGGTCCACGAATTTCACGTTGGCGCATTCGTCGATCTCGTCCGTGCGGCAGGCGGCATGGTTGGGGATGAAGAACCGAATCGGTCCGCCGGCAGAGACCGGCAGCGGGGCGTCGTCAAGCCGGTAGATCAGCACCGCGCGATCGCGAACGGCGTCTAACGGCACGCTGGCGTGAAAATCGTCGCTTGAAGCATGCAACGTGACGTACCGGGCCGTAGGCTTGACTCCGGCTAATTCCGACAGCGCCGTCAGGCGCACCGCCTGGCCGCGGCGCTTCGCGCCAAGTTGACTGACGTCGGCGATCTGCCGCTCGGCGTCAACCGCGGCCAGATCGGCGTACGATAGCGCAAGCGGGCGATCTACGTCGCCGTCCAGTTTCAAAAGAATGCCTTCGGTCATGGCTTGCCCGTCTGGCCCTGGCCGCCGCAACGCATGCGGCGACATGAGCCCCTCGCACCACTACAGCCCCGCAAACGTTTAGCCCTTGCGATGTCGAATCTTGGCTCGCATTCGGCGTTTCTTGCGGCCGACCTTGCGGCGCCCTTTGCCCGTTCGTTTCGTACCCACATAATTCTCCGTAAGACGTTTGTTCGGTTTCGCCGCCGGAAACGAGTCCGGCGCGCCGGCCGATCGGCCGTGGACGCCCGTGCTCAGATCCCGTTCCCCGATTTCGGGAACCCAATAGGGTATCAAATCAGCCCCCTGTCCGGCAAGGCGCACCGCCGCTTGAGCCGCGAAAGCATTCTGGCGCGGCGGTTCCTGAGCGGGAGATTGGATTTCCGATATCTGCTTGGTTCGCCGCTGCTTGCGCAACGGCTCCAAGCTGCGGCGAACGGCGTGGGATTCGGCCCGTTGACCACGCTGTTTTTCCAGCGTAAAGTACATGCTGGCAATCATGATACGAAAACTCAGCTCTAGATGAGGGTCGCTCCTGCGCGGCGGCCTCTTGCCTGCCATTTCTGATCGAGGAACCATGCTCGCGAAGCGAGTGATTCCCTGCCTTGACGTCGACCGGGGCCGGGTGGTCAAAGGGACGAATTTCGTGCAGCTTCGCGACGCCGGAGATCCGGTGGAGGTGGCGTCGCGCTATGAGGCGGAGGGCGCCGACGAGTTGGTGTTTCTCGACATTACGGCCAGCCACGAAGGCCGCGAAATCATGCTCGACGTGGTTCGCCGTACTGCCGAGGTGGTGTTCATGCCGCTGTGCGTCGGCGGCGGCATTCGCACGCTGGAAGACATCCGGCAGTTACTCAACGCGGGCTGCGACAAGGTTTCGATCAATTCCGCCGCCCCCAAGAACCCGCAGTTTGTGGCCGATGCCGCCCGCCGCTTCGGCAGCCAGTGCATCGTGGTCAACATCGACCCCAAGCGCGTGCAAAAGGACGGCCGCGAGGCCTGGGAAGTCCACATTAACGGCGGCCGGGTCGGCACGGGACTGGAGGCGGTGGCCTGGGCCCAAGAGGTGGAACGCCTGGGCGCGGGCGAGATCGTGCTGACCTCGATGGACGCAGACGGCACCAAACAGGGCTACGACCTGGAAATCACGGCGGCCGTCAGCCGGGCCGTATCGATTCCGGTGGTGGCCAGCGGCGGCGCGGGCCGGCCCGAACACCTGGCCGACGCCATTCAACACGGGCGCGCCGATGCGGCGCTGGCGGCCAGCATTTTTCATTTTGGCGAGTTTACGATTCAGGAAACCAAACGCATTATGGCCGAACGGGGCATTCCCGTTCGCACCGTTCGAGAAGCGTAGGCAACACGACAGAGCGAGGTCTCACGATGGCGACCGCCGTCCCTGACGCCGCAGCGTCAAAATACATCAAAAAGTACGAAGAGTTCGAGATCGACAAGCTATTTCGCGCTTTGGTCAAGCTCAAGGGGAGCGACTTGCACCTCAAGGCGGAGCGACCGCCGATCATCCGCGTCAATGGCACGCTGCGGCCCCTCGACCGGGGCCCGATTGAAGACGAAGAGATGGTCCGCATCTGCTTCCCGCTGATGAACGAACGGAACCGCAAGATCTTCGAGGAGACGGGCGGGGCTGACTTCGCCCACACCGTCGAAGTCGACGGCGCGAGATGGCGATTTCGCGTCAATTTGCTGCAGCAGTTGGGGCACGTGGGCATGGTCGCTCGTAAAGTGAACCAGTGGATTCCGGACTTCGAAGGGCTGTTTTTGCCGCCCGGAATGGTCGATCTCTGCAAGTTCCATCAAGGCATGGTGCTGCTGGCCGGGGTGACCGGGTCCGGCAAGAGCACGACGATCGCCTCGATGCTCAACTGGATCAACAAGAATTACCGCAAGCACATCCTCACGCTCGAAGATCCGATCGAGTTCGTGTTCACCGAGGATAAGTCGCTGATCAATCAGCGCGAAATCGGCCTGGACGTGATCGATTTCGGCATCGGCATGAAGCACGCCGTGCGTGAAGACCCCGACGTGATGCTGGTGGGCGAAATGCGCGATGAGGAAACGTTCATGACGGCCATTCACGCCGCCGAAACGGGCCACCTCGTGTTCGGAACGATTCACGCCTCCAGCGCACCGTCCACCATCGGCCGTATTCTCGACCTTTTCCCGCAGGAAATGCACAGCTCGCTGCGCAGCGCCATCGCCATGAACATGAAGGGCATCGTCGCGCAGAAGCTGCTGCCCTCCATCAAGGAGGGCGTGGGGCGCGTGCCGACGGTCGAGATCATGACGTTCAACTCGATTATCCGGAAGCTGATTCTGGAAGAAAAAGACGAGAAGCTCCCCGACGCCATTCGCATGTGCGAACGCGAAGGCATGCAAGACTTCACGATGAGCCTGAAGGGCCTGGTCGACAAGGAATTGATCGACCGCGAGACGGCTTTCGAAGTCGCGCCGAACGTCGACGCGTTGCGGATGGCTCTCAAAGGCATCGAAGTCAAAGCACCTGGGATTCTCTAATGCATCGAGCGTTGTTGGCGGGCTGCCTGGCGGCCCTGGTTTGGGGGTTCGGATCGCAGTTCGCCTGCGCCCAGGAACAAGTCACGGCTGTGATGCAGCAAGACATCGTCTCCGTGGCGCAGGGCTGGGACCAGTACCTGCAAGACGACATCGTCGACGTCTTGCTCAACGCGCTGAAAGTCGTGTTGCTCGTCGGACTGTACCTGACCTGGGTTACTTCCACGGACTGGGTGAATCGGGACCGTTTCGAGCGGAAGGTCGGCAAGGGCTGGAACCT
>DASZUP010000984.1:0-6315 GCA_035547635.1 Pirellulales bacterium | reverse complement strand
TACCCGACAGGCCGCTGCGGAGTTTGGGCAGTTTCCGGCCGTTTTTTCCCGTCCATCAGCGGCCAGGCCCCTTTTGTCGCGACCGCTTTGACGACGTCGAGATAAATCGCTAAGATACGTGGCTCTAATATCCGCATGACTTGGCGGCGCCAAGTCGCCAGACATGACCGCCTTATGGCATAGCGCAAAGGCGGCCGCTCAGGACAATATTCAGGCAGCACTATGGCAGACCAACGTTCCCGTTCCCCTTCGAAAAGAAGATCCAAACTGGCCAGCCGCGCCAAAAAGAAGGATCCCGTCTTTGTCGACGGCGCTCGTCCGCGGCCCATGTATGTCGATTACAAAGACCTGGAACTGCTCGGCAAGCTGACCAGTCGGCAAGGCAAGCTCATCGGACGCCGCAAGAGCGGTTGCACGGCAGTCAGCCAACACGCCGTGACGAAGGCCGTCAAGCGAGCCCGCTTCATGGCCCTGCTGCCCTACGTCGCTGACTGACCCCCTTTTCTGGGCGGAAGCGTTCCTGAGCTGTTAAGCAGCCCTTGAGTGGTGCGCGCTCCCTCTTACGGAGTGCGCCGGCAGATGCCTGGCGCCTTTCCGCCAGGCATGGCACGCAGCGCCGCTGTTTGCCATATTCTCGCCAAGCAAGCCCAGTAGGCGCCGCTCTAAGTCACGACAGATGCGGCAGCAGCTTTCGGGCGTGGCTACGCGGTCCTTCTTTGACTTCCTCGCCAATTAGCGTCCGCGATTCCGCCGGCGCGTTCCCGTCTCCTGCGGGCTGGCTTTTGCCACGTGCAGCCGCGCCAGTTTTGGCAGTTTTTACAATTCATTCCGTACTTTTGTGATAAATCCTGCAGGGCAGCTCACTTGGCATAATCGCTGCAAATGCCTTGAACCAATAGGTTTGCGGCATGGCGCCGCGGACCTTTGCCGCAACCAGCGAAAACCGGCACGCGGGATGCATAAGGAGAAACCCAACCGCGGCCGGGAGCGCCCCGCATCGCTCGCTACGGATTACAGCAGACCGCCAAACAGCAGGAAGGATTCTGTCCATGAGTCGCCACGCCAAGCTGCTCTTGATGAAAGAGATTCTCGAACACTTGGACGACCGTCATCAAGAATGGGTGCTGGCCGATGACGATGCCGGCAGTTACCTGGCCGACGCGATCAAGCGCGACTTGGAAGAAATCCGCCGGCTATGCGATTCGCTGAAAAGCGATTCGCTTCAGAGCCGCCGCGCCGGGGCCATTGCGGCGGCCTGAGCCCACCGCAAGCCCCTTGAACACGCAGCGTTCTCCACGTCCGCGAAAAAAAATACGCCCTGACGAATCACTCCCTTCATCCCGCCAAATTTCCCGCCCCTCCCACCAAGGGCCGGACGAGTCGCCCGCGCTCGTCCGGCCCTTATCTTTTAAAAAGGGGTCAGAACTATTTACTGGCTCCCGCTCCGCGAGGTCGTCCGCGGGGACGGATCGTGAGGTGCAGATTCAGCTTTCTTGGCCAGTTCGTTCACGCACTTCTCGTCGCTGAAGGCCGGGCCGGTCGCGAAAGATCGACGAATCGCCGCCAAGCCTTGGTCCTCGACCGGCAGATGCATCTTCCTTTCCCAGAGACGCCGACAAACGGCCGCGTACGGCGATAGCCGTAGAGCTCAAACGGCTCCCGCTGTTTCAACTCGCCGAGCGTTCTTAAATTGTGGGCCAGCCCCTATGAAAGCAGTCCCGTAGGGACGAAAGGCGGTAGCCAGGCGGCGCAAGCCCCTGGATCCCATCTCGCCGCACTTTTCGTTAGCCCCAGCGGGGCGAAAGGAAGCTCGACTTGCCCGATCCGCTCGCCCCGAATGCTTACGTAGTCAACGCGCAATGTCGCCTCGAAGAAGAACGGAACAGAAGCAAACGAAGGTAACGAAGAGGGACGGCGGAACCAACGCGTTGCAGCCTGCGCCATATTTCTGACCTTTGTTTCCTTCGTGCCCTGCTGTTCAAATTCTTTTATCGTCCCGCGGCTACCGTTAAAATGGCAGCGGTTCCTCGCCGGTCCCGACAGACGCCCAGGCGCCTCGCTTATGTCGTCCATCTCTCGCACGCCCGATCCGCTCGCCGGCAATCGCCGCGAGTTCCTGCTGCGGGCAGGCGGCGGGCTCGGCATAGTCGCCCTCGCCTCGCTGCTTGACGAACAGGGCCTGCTCGCCGATCAAACCGCTGTGGTCGACGCCGAGCAGCGCAAAACGGCTGATCCGCTGGCTGCCAAATCGCCGCACTTCGCCCCTCGGGCCAAGCGCGTGATCTACCTGTTTCTCCACGGCGGTCCGAGCCACGTCGACCTGTGGGATCCGAAGCCGGACTTGATTAAATACGCCGGCCAGCCGCTGCCGGAAAGCTTCGGCGCGGTGATGACGCGGCGCAAGGTGGCGCAGAACCCGCTGCTGCCGCCGGTGCGGCCTTTCCGGCCTCGCGGTCAGTCGGGCCTGGAGATCAGCGACTTCCTGCCCGAGTTGTCCGGCTGCGCCGACGATCTGTGCGTGCTGCGCAGTTGCCATGGCGATAGCGTCAACCATCCGCAGTCGGTCTATCAGCTCAATACCGGCAGCATTTTGATGGGCCGGCCGAGCCTGGGGAGTTGGATCAGCTACGGCCTGGGCTCCGAGAACCGCGACATGCCGGCCTTCCTCGTGCTGCCCGACCCGGGCGGCGGCTTGAAAGGCGGCCCGCCGGCCTGGGGCAGCGGCTATCTGCCCTCCGTGTATCAAGGCACGACCATGCGGACCGGCGCCAGCCCGATCCTCAACCTCCGTCCGCCGGCCGGAATCACCGCCGGCGATCAGCGGGCCATGCTCGACTGGCTGCGGCGGCAGAATGCACGGCACCACGCCGCCCGCGACTTCGACGATGAACTGGCGGCCCGCGTCGCCTCGTACGAATTGGCCTTCCGCATGCAGACCGCCGCGCCCGACATGGTTGACGTCTCCGCCGAGACGGAAGAAACCAAGCGTCTGTATGGGATCGGCGACAAGGAGACCGACGAGTTCGGCACGCGTTGCCTGCTCGCCCGGCGGCTGGTCGAACGGGGCGTCCGCTTCGTGCAACTCTATTCGGGCGACACCAACGGCTGGGACGCACATAAGAATGTCGAGCAGAACCACGGTCAACTTTGCCGCCGCATCGACAAGCCCGTCGCTGGGTTGCTCGCCGACCTCAAACGCCGCGGCCTGTGGGATGACACGCTGGTGGTCTGCGGCGGCGAGTTCGGCCGCATGCCGATGAGCGAGCAGGGCAAAGGCCGCGACCACAATCCTTGGGGCTATTCGGTCTGGCTGGCCGGCGGCGGCGTGCGCGGCGGCATGGCTTACGGCGCCACCGACCCCGTCGGCCTGCGAGCCGCGGAACAGCCCGTCCACGTCCACGACCTGCACGCCACGCTGCTGCACTTGCTCGGGCTCGACCACACCCGCCTGACCTTCTTCCATAACGGCCGCGACGAGCGGCTCACCGACGTAGCCGGCAACGTCGTCCATGACATCCTCGCTTGATTGATCTCTAGCGGCGGTAAACGGGCGGACAAGAAGAGGGATGGCAAAAAGATGGAAGAGGGAAGAGAGAGGAGTGTTAAAGGGGAATGATGATGGCGGGAATCTCTTTCATCGCGGCGCTGATTCGGGTGATGGCGTGCAGGACCGTAGGGTGGGCATGGCCCACCGCCGCCTCATGGTGGGCAATGCCCACCCTACAAGCCTCCACTCGCCCTGCAAGCAGCGTCTCCATTCCCACAACTCCTCTCTCCTCCCCTCCTACTCTTCTTCATATTTTTGCCCCCCATTTTTTTGCCATCCCTCTCCTGGTCTTCCATCTCGTCCTCGTCTCCTCCGCCCGCGCCGACGAACCGCCCGCCATCGAAGAAGCTCCTCTGACCGCCGCCGACCGCGACCATTGGGCCTTCCAACCGCTCGCTCGTCCCGCGCCGCCTGCCGTCAAGAACGCATCGTGGGTGCGCACGCCGATCGACTCTTTCATCCTCGCCGGGCTGGAACATGAAAACCTCGCCCCGCAGCCGCCGGCCGATCGCGCCACGCTGTTGCGGCGTGCAACCATCGATCTCACCGGACTGCCGCCCGATCCAGCCGACATCAACGCCTTCCTGGCCGATCGCTCGCCGGATGCGTGGGAGCGCGTGATCGATCGCCTGCTGGCGTCGCCGGCCTACGGCGAGCGTTGGGCGCAGCACTGGCTCGACCTGGCCCGCTTTGCCGAGAGCGACGGGTTCGAGTTCGACAAGGTCCGCCCCGATGCGTGGCGTTATCGCGATTGGGTCATCGAGGCGCTGAACGCCGACCTGCCTTACGACGAATTTGTGCAATTACAGATCGCCGGCGACGAGTTGCTGCCGGGCGATCGCCAGGCGGCCGCGGCCACCGGATTTCTGCTGGCCGGGCCCGACATGCCCGACATCAACTCGCAGGACGAGCGCCGCCACAACCTGCTCAACGAGATGACCGCCGCGGTCGGCTCGGTGTTCCTCGGCCTGCAGATCGGCTGCGCCCAGTGCCACGACCACAAGTACGACCCCATCAGCCAGTTCGACTTCTACCGGTTGCGGGCCGTGTTCGAAACCGCCGAGTACTTCCAGCCGCAGCCGCTGGGCCGCGTGATGCACGAATCGGCCTCGCCCGTCAGCACGAGCCGCTTGATGGTCCGCGGCGATTTCCGCCGTCCGGGCCCCAAAGTTTCGCCCGGCTTTCCCCGCATCGCCAACCCCTGGAACGATTCCGTCGCGCCGCCGGCCGAAGAAGATTCATCAGGCCGCCGCGCTGCGTTGGCTCGCTTTCTCACTCGCGCCGATCACCCGCTGGCCACGCGCGTGATTGTCAATCGACTCTGGCAGCACCATTTTGGCCGCGGCCTGGTCACAACGCCCAGCGACTTGGGCGTGATGGGCTCCTGGCCCGCCCAGCCGCCGCTTTTGGACTGGCTCGCCACCGAGCTGCCCCGGCAAGGCTGGAGTCTGAAGCGCATGCACCGCCTGCTCGTGACCTCCACCGTCTACCAGCAGTCCAGCCGCCCCGATTTCCTCTCCGTTTCTTCTCGTAGCGGAACTCGTGAGAGTTCCGACAACAAATTCCTCTTCCCCGGGGAGAGGTTAGGAGAGGGCGCGTCGGCGCAGCCCGGCGAGGGCCCATCGGCGCAGCCAGACCCGCCCAACAACCACGAAAGCCCTTCCGCTTCCCTTTCCCGCCGCAATTGGACCACTGCCTCCGCCGCCGATCCCGACAACCAGCACTGGTGGCGCATGAACCGCCGCCGTCTCGACGGCGAAACGATCCGCGACCTGATGCTCGCCGCCTCAGACAATCTCAGCCCGCGTCGCGGCGGGCCGGGCGTAATGCCGCCCCTACCCGACGAAGTGGCGGCCACGTTGCTCAAGGGGCAATGGAAGATCAGCCTTGACGAGGAGGACCATCGTCGCCGCAGCATCTACCTGATGGCGAGGCGCAACCTGCGTTACCCGCTCTTCGAAGCCTTCGACCGTCCCGACGCGCTGTTGAGCTGTCCCCAGCGCGACCGTTCCACCACCGCCCCGCAGGCGTTGATCCTCCTCAACTCCGACTTCGCCCTCCAGCAGGCCCGTCGCCTGGCGGGCTATCTCTACGCCCGCGCCGGCAACGATCAGGACGCCCAGATCACACTCTGTTATCTCCGCGTCCTCTCCCGCTCGCCGACGGCCAAAGAACTCGCCGACGCGAGGGAGTTTCTGACCGCCGGGGCCCAGCGTCTGCAGGCCGAGAACCGATCGCCCGACGAACTCGCCTTGCCCGAGCCGCGTTCGGCTGACGCCGATTTCTGCCAGAGCGCCGCCTTGGTCCAGTTCTGCCTGGCGATGTTCAACGCGAATGAATTCGTTTATGTGGATTGAAGCATCTCTGGTGCTGCCTTGCCGCCGGAGCCGTGCCCGCCATCGCGAGGCTCGCCATGGAATGCCGCCGCTGTCAGAGTATCGGTCCACAGATACACAACCACCAACCATGAAGCGATAGCGAGCAGGCCGATCGCGGCTACAATTGACTTGCTTGCTCACGAGCATTCACCAACCGCTCCAGGAGGAGAGCCGCATGGACCGCGAAACGTTTGAAAAGGCCTACGGCTTGATAGATGATATCTCCGAATCAGTGGATTCGCTGCTGCCGTCCGAACAGCTTGCTGATTTGCGGAAGACGCTGGAGCAACTAGGCAAGGCATTGGGGTCCCGGTATACGGTTGAATTTAGCATCAAAGTCGACGTTTTCGATCGTGAAAGAGAAGCTGCGCTGCCGATGCTGAGCACCGG
>DASZUP010000983.1:0-6397 GCA_035547635.1 Pirellulales bacterium | reverse complement strand
GTTGCTCTCGAAGATGCCTTGCGCCACGACGCTGTAGGGCTGGCCGTTTTGCACCAGATTGGTCCAGTAGGTCAAGCCCGCATCGTCGGGCGCCCGGTGCAGCACTTGTTGATACAGCTTGACCACCGTGCTGGCCTCGTACGACATGACGGTGACCGTCGTCGAGTTGCTCGACGCCGAACCGTCGATGATGCGGTACGTGAATCGATCGAGCGCTACGAAGTTCGAGCCTCTCGTGTAGGTGAACGAGCCGTCGGGATTCAGCGTCACTGTGCCGTGGGTCGGCGCGGTGATGATTCGGACTGTGACCGGATCGCCGTACGGGTTGCTGTCGTTGGCCAACACCCCGCCCACGTCCGGCGTCGAGTTGCCATTGAGCGTGCTCAACACATACGTATCGCTGTTCGCCACGGGGGGCGCCTTGACCTGAATCAAGAACGTGACCGGGGCCGAAGTGTCGACGCCGCCATTGGACGTGCCGCCGCTGTCGTGCAGCCGCACGGTGACGTGCGCCGAACCAAAGGCGCCCGGCGAGAGCGTGTAATCGAGCGTGCCGCCAGGGCTGATCGTCGGCTGCACGAAGAACAACAGGTTGTTGTCGTTGGTCGTAATGAAGTTGAGCGCCTGGTTCGATTCGTTGGCCGGGCCGGCGCTGATGCCGGTCGCCCAGTTCGGCACGGTGACGTGCCCGGCGTTGAGGTTCACCAGTTGGCCGGGGCCGGGGATGAACGCGGGAGCGTTGTTCACCGGGTTCACCGAGACGGTGAGCAGGTCGTCGACCGTGGCGTGTACCGTGTCGGTCGCCCGCACGTTCAAGTGGGCAGTTCCGAACTGATTCGGCGCCAGGTGCAGCAAGAGCGAGTTGCCGTTCACGCTGCCGGTCAGCAGGCCGGGATTGTCGTTCGAGAATATTGAGTAGGTCAGTGCGTCGGCGAAGTTCGCAATATCGGCGTCGGCGAAGACGCCGTCCAAGCTGAGCTGAATGTCGGCGCCGTTCTCGTTCACCACCTGATTAGCCAGCGGCGCCGCCACCGTCGGCGCGTGGTTGACGTGGATGACTTTAATTGCAAATGTCTGCGTCGCCGAGGTATCGACGCCGTCATTGGCCGTGCCGCCGTTGTCGTGCAAGCTCACCGTGACGGTTGCCGTACCGATGGCTCCGGGGGCCAAGGTGTAAGTGAGCGAGCCCGAAGGCGAAATGGCCGGCTGCACCGAGAACAGCGAGTTGTTGTCGTTGGCGACGATGAAGGAGAGCGATTGCGCGGCCTCGTTCGCCCCGGGGCCGGGGCTGATGTTTGTCGCCCAGACGAGCACCGCGTGGGCGCCGGTGTCCTGGTTGACGTTTTGATCCGGTCCGATGGCGAAGCTCGGCGCGTTGTTGACGAAATTGGCGTTAATCGCAAAGGTCTGCGTCGCCGACGTATCCTTGCCGCCGTTGGCCGTGCCGCCGTTGTCCTTCAGCGCGACCGAGACGTGCGCCGTGCCGCTGGCATTGGCGGCCAGGGCGTACGTGAGCGTGCCGGTGGTCGGATCGATGGCCGGCTGCTGCGAGAACAACGCCGTGTTGTCGCTCGTGACGATGAAATTCAGCGTCTGTGACGCTTCCGCGGCGCTGACGCCGGGGCTGATCGCCGTGGCCCAATTGGCGACCGTGTGAGCGCCTGAATTCTCGTTGACGGTTTGATCGGCGCCTTTCACGAAACTGGGCGCCGAATTGATGAGGTTAACCGTGATGGTGAACGTCTGCACGGCCGAGGCGTCGACGCCGCCGTTGGCCGTGCCGCCATTGTCGTGCAACTGGACCGAAACATTGGCCACGCCGCTGGCGTTCGTCGCCGGTTTGTAGCTCAGCGAACCGGTGAAGGGATCGATCGCCGGCTGCTGCGAGAACAGGCCCGGATTGTCGGTTGTGACGATGAAATCAACGGTCTGCGACGCCTCGTTGGAGCCCGGTCCCGGGCTGATGTTCGTAGCCCAACTGTTGACGGTGAAAGGACCGGTGTTCTCGTTCACGGTCTGGTTGGGCCCGGCCGTGAAGCTGGGAGCGTCGTTGACCGAGTTAATCGTGACGGTAAAGGTTTGAGCGGCCGAAGTATCGACGCCGCCATTGGCCGTGCCCCCATTGTCGTGCAAACTCACGGTGACGGTCGCCGTTCCGCTGACGTTTGCCGCGGGCGTGTAGGTGAGCGTGCCGGTGATCGGATCAACGGCCGGCGCCACGGCGAAGAGCGCGGCATTGTCGTTGGCAACCGTAAAGGTCAAAGTCTGCGACGCCTCATTGACGCCCGGACCGGGGCTGATGTTCGTCGCCCAGCCGGCGATCGTTTGCGCGCCCGCGTCTTCGTTGAGCGTTTGATTCGAGCCGGCGATGAAGCTTGGCGCCTGGTTGACGAACGCCACCGAGATCGTAAAGGTTTGCAGCGGCGAAGTGTCGACGCCGCCGTTAGCCGTGCCGCCATTGTCGTGCAATTGAATCGAGACGTTCGCCGCGCCGCTGACGAAGGGCGCCAAGACGTAGGTCAGCGAGCCGGTAGCCGGATTGACCGCCGGTTGCACCGAGAACAACGACGGGTTGTCGTTCGAGACGATGAAGTTCAGCGCCTGGGTAGCGTCCTGGTTGCCGTTGCCGGGGCTGATGTTGCTGGCCCAACCGGCGACCGTGTGGGCCCCGCTCCCCTCGAGAACCGATTGGTTCAAACCCTTCAGGAAGCTAGGCGCCTGGTTGACGAAGATCGATGTGATCGTGAAAGTTTGGACCGCCGAGGAGTCGACGCCGCCATTGGCCGTGCCGCCGCTGTCGTGCAACTGGACCGTGACGTTGGCCGTTCCGCTGGTGTTCGCCGCGAACGTATAGGTCAGCGCGCCGGTCACGGCGTCGATCGTCGGCTGCACCGAGAACAACGCCGGATTATCGGTCGAGACCGTAAAGTTCAACCCCTGGTTGATTTCGCTCGGCGGGCCGGCGCTGATGTTCGTCGCCCAATTCGCGACGGTTTGCGGCCCGCTGTTCTCTAGCGCCGAGACGTTCGAACCGGCCGTGAACGAAGGCGCCTGGTTGACGGGCGACACCGTCACTCCGAACTGCTGCACCGCAGAGGTATCGACGCCGCCATTGGCCGTGCCGCCGTTGTCTTGAAGCTGCACGGAGACGGTCGAAGCCCCGCTGACGTTGTCGGCCAGTACGTAGCTTAGGTCGCCGGTGAGCGGGTCGATCGACGGCTGCACGAGGAACAACGACGGATTGCTGGCGAGAAGGATGAAGCTCAGGGTCTGGTTCGATTCGTTGGCGCCGACGCCGGGCGAGATGCCCGTCGCCCAGACTGGAATGAAGACGCTGCCGCTGTTTTCGAATTGCACCTGGCTCGGCCCGGCGATGAAGCTGGGAGCTTCGTTGACGAAGTTCACCGTGATGGTGAAGGTCTGTGCCGCCGAAGTGTCGGCGCCGCCGTTGGCCGTGCCGCCATCGTCGTGCAGGTTGATGGTGACGTGCGCGATGCCGTCGGTATTCGGCGCGACGGTGTAGGTCAGCTTGCCCGCGGCGTCGACGGCCGGTTGCACGGAAAACAGCGACGGGTTGTCGTTGGCCACGATGAAATTCAGCGATTGCCCCGCCTCGTTCGACCCCGGGCCGGGGCTGACGTTCGTCGCCCAGCTATTGACGCTGACGGCGCCGGCGTCTTCGTTGACGCTCTGGTTCGACCCGATCGTGAAGCTCGGCGCATGGTTCACGAAATTCGCGGTAATCGTAAAGGTCTGCGCGGCCGAAGTGTCGACGCCGCCATTGGCCGTGCCGCCATCATCGTGCAGCTTTACGGTCACGTTGGCCACGCCGCTGGAATAGGTCGCCAGCGTGTAGGTGAGCGTGCCGGTGACGGCGCTGATCGCCGGTTGGATATCGAACAGCGCGGGATTGTCTGTGGTGACGATGAAATTGAGATTCTGTCCGATGTCGTTCGGGCCGGCGCCCGGGCTGATGCCGGTCGCCCAACCGCTGACCACTCGCGAGCCGGCGCCTTCGTTCGTGGTTTGATCGGCGCCCTTGATGAACGACGGAGCGTGGTTGACGAAGTTGACGGTGATCGTAAACGTCTGGAGCAATGACGTATCGATCCCGCCGTTGGCGATGCCGCCGCTGTCTTGCAGTTGCACGCTCACGTTGGCCACGCCCACGGCGAACGGCGCCAGCTTGAACGTCAGCGCGCCGGTGCTGGGGTCGATGGCGGGCGGTACGTCGAACAAAGCGACGTTGTCGTCAGTTACGTTGAACGTCAACCGCTGGCCCGATTCGCTCGCCGGCCCGGCGCTGATGTTCGTCGCCCACAGCGGGAATGTGTTCAGCCCGGTGTCTTCGCCGACCGAGATGTTCGGACCAGGCGTAAAGCTGGGAGCGACATTCACCGCAGGCGAGATTTTCCAGAGGAACAAGTTCGTCGCCGCCGCCTGACCGGCGGGGAACGTGGGCGTTCCGGCCGGGTTGAAATTGCCGACGCCGCTGACGACGCCAACCGCAAAAGCATTGCCCGATGCATCGACCGCAATCGCGTTAGCTTGATCGGCTCCTGGCCCGCCGCCCGTGGCCGCCGAGCTGAATACGCCGTTGGCGTCCAATTTCAAGACATAGGGATCGGACGACGCGTTCTGACTGGTGAGGCTGGTCAGGCCGATTCCGGGATCGAAGTCGGCCGTGCCGGTGAAACTGCCGGTCAAATAGACGTTACCCGCCGGCCCGATGGCAATGCCCGACGATTGAATCGCCGCCCCGGGATCGGCCGGGTCGGTGTCGAGCGCATCGGCCCAGACGAAGTTGCCGGAATTGTCGAGTTTCGAAACGTAGACCTTGCCGGCGAGCGATGTCGCTCCGCCGAAGGAACCCGAACCGCTGAAGCCGCCGGTCGAAACGACATTCCCCGCGGCATCGGTGGCGATCGACGCGCCGGAACTTGAGACCGTCGCGACGAACGCTTGGCTCCAGAGATAACCACCCGTCGGGTCGAGGGCCAGGATGAAGCTCGTGCCGGCGCCTCCTCCGCCCGTCAACGTATAGGTGGTCGGAAGGAACGTGCCGATGGTGATCGATGCCGAAGAGGTGAACGACCCCGTCGTGAACACGTTGCCGGCTTTGTCGACCGCGATGGCGTTGCCTACATCATTGAAGCTGCCGCCGAAATCTTCCGCCCACACATAGTTGCCGTAGCGGTCGTATTTGGCGATGAAGGCGTCGGTGCTGCCTTGGCTGGTCAGGTTGGCGGCGGTCGTAGCCGAGGGATTGAAATTGACCGTGCCGGAGAAGCTGCCTGTGGTGTAGACGTTATCCGCCGAATCCAAGGCCAGGCCCCCAGCCTTGGGCACGGAACCCGCGGCCAATTCATGCACCCAGACCAACGCCCCGTTTTGATCCAACTGCAGTATGAACGGACTCAAAGCGGCGTCGGCATTGACGAATTGGAACGCCGGACTGGGATCGAAATCGACGTCGCCGGAGAACATCCCTAAGGCGTAGACGTTGCCGAGAGCATCGACCTTGATGCCGGTGATGCCCTGGCTGGAGCCGACCGGGATCTGCTCGGCCCACAGCAGCGCGCCGGCCGGCGAGTATTTGGCGATGAAGGCGCCATTGGCGCCGGTCAAATTGAAAATCCCCGCGCCTTGATCGAAATTGGCCGTGCCCGATAGTGCGCCGGCGTAGTACACGTCTCCTAGAGCATCGGTGGCGACCGCGTTCGGCCGGCTCGCTCCAAGCGCGCTGGGCGCCAGGGCGAAGCCGAAACTGGGCGAAGTTCCCAGCAGGCCGACGTTGGCGACATTGTTTGACAGGGGAATGACGGGAATCGCGCCCGTCGTACCGTTAGCGCCGACCGTACTCCACAAATTGGGATTGCCCCCGACGAACTTCGGACTGAAGCCGGTGAAGCCGACCGGCGTGCGAATTTGCACGTAAAAGTTCGTATTGCTGCCAACGCCGACAAATTTGTAGCGGCCCTGCGAATCGGTCACCGCGGAAGCGACGAACTTATCGTCGCTATTGCCGACGAGGACGTCATCGGTCTGATAGAGCGAGACCACGACGCCGCCCAACCCTCGCTCGGCCACGTCGTGCAAGCCGTTGCCGTTCTGATCGTCGAAGACTTGCCCGCCGATGGAAGCTTGAGTCAGTTTCAGCAGGAAGCTCGCGCCGAACCCAGTTCTAAACTGCGTCGTGGCGGGTGAGGGATCGAAGTCGACGGTATCCGAAAAATATCCGGTCAAGTAAATGGCGTTCGAGTTGTCGACCGTGACGGCCGCGATCCCGTCGAAAAGGTCGGACCCGAGCGAAGTCGACCAGAGATAGTTTCCGCGGCTGTCGAACTCGACCAAGTAGCCGTCGTCCCAGCCGCCGCTGGTCAAGATATGCTGGGCG
>DASZUP010000982.1:0-5545 GCA_035547635.1 Pirellulales bacterium | reverse complement strand
CTTCCACTACGGCGCGGTCTTAGCAAAGTACTCGTCCGAGGCGGCGATGCCGGCGCCGATGACCTCGTCGCGGACGCCATGCTGGAGCTGGCCGACCCAATAGTCCTGGCCGCCCGGATCGACGGACCGTTCGAGGAGCTGCTGGTAGATGCCTTGCACGACCTGGTCGAGATACTCGGTGCTGGAGAGGATGGCGGCGGCGATCTTGCCTGTCGCCGTGCCATGGGCCAGCAGACCGTCGAAGTACGTGCGAGCGCCGGAATCGACCGCCCGGTGCAGCGTGTCGGCGTACAAAGCGTCGAGGAATCCGTCGTTCGCGCCGCCGCCTCGCACCTCGAAGTACTCGTGCGAACCAAGCAAGACGTCGGCCAGTTGTTCGACGGTGTGCGTCAGCAGATAGGCGGCGCCGAACGTCTGGGCGCCCGGGTCGGCGGACCGGTGCAAGTACTTCTCGTACAAGGCCTGCGTCTGATCGAGGCGGTACTCCGTGCTGTTGATGACGCGGGCGATGATCTGCTGGCGATTCGCGCCTGCGTCGGCCTGGGCGGCCCAATACGTCAAGGCGCCGGGTTCGGCCTGCCGGCCGAGCAGGTCATGATAGAACTCGTTGACCCAACGTTGCGTGGGCGTTCCTCGATCGCCGGTCGACAGGAGTTCTTCCAGGATGGTCGCCGTGCTTTGCACGCTGGCCTCGGCGCCGCCCGCTTCGTTCACAGCGACGCTGACGTTGAAGCTGCCTTCGTCGCCGTAGACGTGCGTTCCGCTCACCGTGAACACGCCGCCGTCAAGACTGATCGTTCCGGCGGACGAGCTGCCGTCGCCCCAGTTGATTTCGGCCGAGTAATCGCCCAACGGATCGGGGCCGCCGGGATCGGTAAACGTGGCGACCGCAATATTCGCCAGCGTGGCGGCTTCCAGACCGTGGACCGCCACGGCTGTGATAGAAATCGGCGCGTCGGCCACGTCGGCCGTGCTGGCGATCGTCGTGCTGCTGCCGCCGACGTCGTGAATGGTAATCTGCACCGCTTGCGACATTCCTTCTTCGCCGAACGAGTGCGAACCGACGACGTTGAAGCCGCCCGCCGTCGCGACAACGGTTCCGCTGGTCGTTGCTCCGTCGCCCCAATCAATGGTCGCGGTGAAGTTGGAAACCGCCGCGCCGGGGTTGCCGTCGGTGAATGAACCGACCACGCCGCTGAACGTGCTGTGTTCCGTCGGATGGATCGTAATGCCATGCGGCGTTAGCGGAGCGTCGACTACGTTGATCGTTGACGTTGCGGTGGCCGAGGCCGTGCCGGGCGCATCATCGGACATAACGATGGTCGCCGTGTACGAGCCTTCGTCGGCGTAGGCGTGGCTGCCGCTGACGGTAAAGGCGCCGGCCGAGCCGCTGATGGAACCGCCTGTGGTCGCGCCGTCGCCCCAATCAATGGACAGGCTGAAGTCGTCGGCCAGCGCGCCCGTATAGGCGTCGGAGAAAGTCGCCAATTGACCGCTGAAGGTCTGGCCTTCCGTACCGCCGGCGGTCAAGCCGACTCCAGCCAGGACGTCGGCGTCGGCAATGTCGGCGGGCGAGTTGACTGTGGCCGACGAACCGCCCGCATCGCTGATCGTCACGACGACGGCAGTCGCTTCGTCGGCAAATGTATGCGTGCCGGAAACGGTGTAGTCGCCGGCGCCGCCGGTGACCGTGCCGCCGCTCGTGACGCCGTCGCCCCAGTTGATGTTCACCGTGTACTGGCCCGGCGAGCCGCCGTCGGGATCGGCGTCGTGGAAAGTTGCCACCGCGCCGCTGAATAGCGTTCCCTCGGTTCCCGTCACGGTTACCGGAGCGCCGGTGATCGGCCAATCCGCGACTGTGGCCGCAGTAATCACGCTGCTGCTGGCGCCCCCTGCGTCGTGTACGAATACGCCGATCAGGTAGGAGCCGCCTTCGGCATAGGCGTGCACGCCTTGAACGTTGAACCCGCCGAAACCGTTGGAAACGACGGAGCCCGAAGTGGTCGCGCCGTCGCCCCAATCGAGCGTGACGGTGTAATCGGCGGGCGTAGCGAGCGGATTGGCATCTAAGAGCGAAGCGACGGTTCCGGCGAACGTCGCGCCTTCGGTCAGCGAGAGATTGGTTCCGGTTGTTGACAGCGGAGCGTCGGCCACCGTGACGTCGACGTTGGCCGTGGCGATCGCCGTGCCGGGAGCGTCATCGCCCAGAACGACGTGCGCGGTGAAAGACCCTTCGTCCGCGTACTGGTGCGTGCCGCTGACCGTCAAACTGGTTCCGCCGCCGCTGACCGTCCCGGCGTCGACCGTGCCGTCTCCCCAGTCGATCACCGCAGAAAAACCGCCGGCCTGGGCCATGGGATTCGTGTTGCTGAACGTCGCGACGGCGCCGCTGAACGTAGCGCCTTCGGTCGTCGTCAAGCTGAACGGCTGGGTCGAGAGCGTATCTCCTTCGGCCACGGTCACGTTGCCCGTCAACGTTATCGAGGCCGTGCCCGGCGAGTCGTCGACCATGGTCACGTGCATGACGAAGGCGCCTTCGTCGGCATAGGCGTGGCTTCCGCTGATGGAGAACAGGCCGCCTGAACCGGTAATCGTGCCGGCGGCGGTCGTGCCGTCTCCCCAGTCGATCGTGGCGGAGAAGTCTGCGGCGGTGGCATACGCGTTCGTATCGTTGATCACCGCGACGGTCGAAGAAAACGTTGCGCCCTCGGTAGGACTGATCAGCGTCAGGTTGCCGCTGAAGAAGTCTCCTTCGGCGATGCTGGCCGCCAAAGTCGCCGTCGCCGAGGCGCCGCCGACGTCGCGGACGATTACGTAGGCCGTAAAATTGCCTTCGTCTGCGTAGGTATGCTCTCCGCTGATTTGAAATCCGCTGACATCGGCGCTGACCGTTCCTGTCGTCGTCGCGCCGTCTCCCCAGCGAATGGTTGCGGAGTAGTCGCCGAGCGAACCGTTGGGGTTGGCGTCGGTGAAGGTGGCCACGGCGCCGGAAAACAGCGTGCCTTCCGTCAGATTCAAGTCTCCGCCCAGAATGGTCAGCGGCGCGTCGGCCACCGTCACGCTAGCGCTGCTCGTGGCGCTGGCGCCGTCGGAATCGTGGACTGTTACCGTGACATTGTAGGGGCCCTCTTCGGCGTACGTGTGCGCTCCCGAGACGTTGAAGCCGGCGCCGTTGTAGCTGACCGTGCCATTGGCCAACGTGCCGTCTCCCCAATTGATCGTCGTTGCGTAGAGGCCGGGGTTGGCGTTGCCGTCGCCATCGGTGAATGCGGCGACCGCGCCGGAAAACGCGGCGCCTTCGGTCGCGCTGAAGCCAGGCGACGCCAGCGAGATCGCGCCGCCGCTGACCTGGATCACGCTCTTGGTCGAAGTCGAGTGTCCTTGTCCGTCGCTGATATTGACGGTGACCTGATAGGTTCCGATCGCCGAGTACGTGTGCGAGCCGCCGACATTGAAGCGACCGCCGCCGAGCGGAATCAGCACGCCGTTGGAACTGCCGCCGTCGCCCCAGGCGATGGTCGTCAGGTAACTGCTCGGCGGAGCGCCGAGATTCACGCTGCCGAAAGTCGCCGTTAAGCCGCTGTAAAGCGTCCCGGCGACCGCCGAAAAACTGCCGCCGACCGAGTCGATCGGCATGCCGTCGATGCTCTCCAACGCGCCGAACAGGCCGTGGCTCTGGTTGTTCGGTCCGGCGGTAAAATACAGCATGCCCGGCGCGCCGGAACTGACCCCGTTGCCGAAACTCAGGCCGTGCACGCCGTCGATGAACATCGGGTTGCCGTTGGCGTCCGAAACCGTGCCGACGTACATTCCGTTGAACGGATTGAAGCCGTAGATCTGGCCGTTGCCAGAGTTCGCCACCAACAGCGTATTGTTCAAATTGCCGAAGTTATTCGGCGCCAGCGCCAAGCCCCAGGGGGCGTTCAGCGACGGCGCATCCAATGAATTGCCGTGCACCAACGTTTGCAGGAAATTGCCGTCGGTATCGAAGATATCGACCCGTCCGTTGCCGGCGCCCGGCACGGCATTCTGTCCGGAGGCGTCGGGCACGGCGTAGGTCACGTACAGGCGCCCGTAGATCAACTGAATGTTGAACGGAGAGAGGCCGGAGGGCAGCGTCGGATCCGTGAACGAACCGGTGAGCGTGACGGGTTGGAAATTGGCGTCGAAAGCATCCACGGCGCCGTTGCGAAAGTCGGTCGCATACAGCAGCGGCTGCCCGCCGCCCTGGGCCAGCGTCATGCCGGTGAATACCGCACCGGAAACTGAGGTTCCGGTCTGAGCGTTGAGCGAAGGATTGGGCGAAGGCACATTGGCGTTCCAGCCGCTGATCTGGCCGCTTTTGCTGCCCAACAGAAACGTGGACGGACCGCTGTCAGCGCCCGAACTGACCGTGAAGGCGCCGCTGCTGGTGTTGGGCATGGCCGCCGTCGGCGAGCCGCCGGGCACAGTCACCACCAATGACGAGGCGGTCAAAGGCTGGCTGTTGACGTCGCCGCCGTATTGGGTGACGACTCCCGTGCCGTTGTCGGCGACCCAGAAATTGCCGCTCGTGCTGTTCAGGCCGATGCCCCAAGGATTGACGAGATTGGCATCCTGGAGCAGCGCGGCCGATTGGTCGGACGCCAGGGCGAATTGCAGATAGTTGAACGAGAGTAGCCGCCGTTGTTCCAGGCGCTCTAGATCCCAGGGACGCACGGCCGCGGCTGGCCGGCGTCGCCTTTTCGGGTGGGTACGATGAGCGCGGCGGAATGGCGATTGAGACATGGTCTGCGTTACCCCGTCGTTGGAAACCGCGCCGAGTGCGTCCTGGCCGTGAAGCCAGCACGCAGCGAGGATGCGACGCGCGAACAATGGACAAACGTCGGCGAGCAAATGCAGACCAGGAGCCGAATCCCAGCGAATTGTGCTAGAATCACGGCTCCCGCGAGCCTGCACGAATTATCGATGCATTCAGACTAACTGCGACGTACAACGGCGGCAAGAAAAATGCCGCTTTTGGGCGGGAGAGCATCCGGAAACCGCAGGTTTTTCCGCTCCCACGACTGCACTGGAGTCAAATTGAGACGCTGGATTCTTCTTGCCATCCCTGCCGCAGTCGTCGCCTTGCCGATCCTGGCGTTTGTCATCCTGAGCTTATTCTCCCGCCGGCCGTCGAATTTGGGCGTCGCCAACGGGCGACTGGCCCCCTGCCCTGCTTCGCCCAACTGCGTGGCGACGCAAAGCGGCGCGGGCGAACAGCGGATGGCGCCGTTGCCTTTCCACGGCTCGCCCGCCGAAGCGATGGCGCGGCTCAAGCAGACCCTTCAAGGCATGCCGCGCACCCGGATCGTCACGGCCGACGAGAGCTATCTTCACGCCGAATTCGTCAGCGCGCTATTTCGCTTTGTGGATGACGTGGAATTTCTTATTGATCCGGAGGCGCGGATGATTCACTTTCGCTCCGCGTCGCGAGTCGGCTATTCGGACCTGGGCGCGAACCGCCGGCGGATGGTAGTGATCCTCAATGCGTTTTGCAAACAGTAGCCGGTATGCTCTGAACACC
>DASZUP010000981.1:0-10931 GCA_035547635.1 Pirellulales bacterium | reverse complement strand
GCAGGATTGGTCGCTTCCTGGACGGAGTTGTCGCTGCGTGCGATCACCGTCCCGTTCTGGTCGACGACTTCCACGACGGTGTCCAGCCCCGGCGATGTGTTGCCGATATCGAACCAGGCTTGGGTGCCGGGCATGGCCTGGAAGTGATACATGTCCACGTCGCTCGGCGCGTTGGGGCTGATGACGCCGTTGACGACAAAGCCAAGCCGCTGGGTGTCGTCGCCGCTGTTCGAGTTCAGCGCGAGTACGCCCAAGTTTTGCGACGTGTTGAGCGTGTTGTTGGAGTCGACGCCGCCCGTGTTGGCGGGTTCGGCTTCGTTGACCGTCGCCACGTTCCGGTCGTTGGAATACTGGTCGAGCGTGATGCCCTTCCATTCGCCGGCCGTGGCGCCGCCGCGCGTCACGCCGCCAGAACCGACGGCCTGCGTGCTGAAGTGCAAATCCGAGAGGAACACGCCGGAGTCGAAAACGCCGTCTTGTGCGTCGGCAATTGCAATCGTGATCGTGTTGACCCCGGGCTGCAGCGGGAACGTGGCCACCAGGCCCGAAGTCATTCCGTCGTATTCGATGTTCAGCGGCGACGGAGTTCCCGTATTGTCGATGTCGAACAGGGCGTTGTTGATTGAAACCAGGTTGCCCTTGGAATCGTGCATGAAGTTCGTAGCCGGATCATTGTTGACCCAGCCGGCGAGGATGTCGTTGACCAGGCCAACGTACTCAGGGTACTCCTCGCTGCCGAATTGGAAGGAGAACGCTCCCGACTTGATGCCCGACGTCGGGTCGACGTTGACCGTAAACGTCAATTCCCCGGCGTCATGCGTCGGCGTACCGCCGATCAGACCCGACAACTTGGGGTCGCCAGGCAGGCCAAGATCGACGCCGAAGCTTCCCGAGGTGTTCGACGTGGGAATGTTTGCATTGCCCGTGGTCAGCACGGCGCCCTTTTGCGGAATTTCCAGAGGCACGCCGTCGCCGTTGATGTAGGTTCCCGCCTGCGTGGCGCCGCCGACGAACGACGTGGCGTTGACGGTAACCCCGCTCGGCACCGGGCGCAGCAGCATAGACGTGAGCAGCGTCGACGCGTTATTCGTCGGCGTTACGGTGAGCTGGCCGCCGGAGGGCGGGAATGTCGGAGTGTTGTCGTTATTCGTGGTCGCGCCGGTGTTATTGGTGTCGTTCTGCGGACTTCCGTCCGGCGTGAAACCCGCGCCGACGGAATGGTCCGAGAGCGACGTCAGAATGACGTTGTGGCTGGGCGTGCCGACGATCTGCACGGAGCCGCCGATGCGGCCCGTAATGTCCAGCGGCTGACCGCTCGCGGTCAGGCCGGCGTTTTCCCCTTCGAATTTGACCACGAGGCTGGCCGACGCGCTGCTCTTGAGCAGCAATCCGCCCCGGCTGTCGACGTTCGGAACGATGATCTGGCTTTCCACGACGTGAACGATATCCGTGTCGTCCCAGACCGAGGAGGTATCGAGGGTCGCTCCTCGCACCATCATGCCGTTGATGGCATTGGCGCCGATCACGTTGCCGATGCGATTGAGCCGCACGAGCGGACCATAATTGTCGTCGAATTCGCTGAATTGGCTGATGGCGCCGGTGCTCCGGCCCGGATCAGGCACGACGGCGCTGGTCAGCGAATTGGCATTGATGCTGATAGCAGAGCCCAGGTTGTTGATCAGTTCGTTGTTGACGATGGTCGGCTGAGCGCCCAGCACATAGATCGTGGCCAGGTCGTTGCCGAGCCTTCCGCCGCGGGTCGACGTGGTCGCCAGCCCGCCTGCATTGTTTTTCAGGGTGCTGTCGGCGATGCGCACCTGGGCCTGGCGGATTTCGACGACGTTGAAATTGTCGCTGCCGCCCTCAATGGTGCTGCTGCCGCCGCCGTAAGCGAGCAATGCGTGGTCCAAGCTGCCGTGAGACGTGGGCTCGAAATACAATCCCGCCCAATCGCCCGGCTTGGCAATGCTGGGCGTCGAGAACAGGACGTTGTTATCGCCGTTGGTGTCGAACGTTCCGCCCGCGCCATAGCTGTCGTCGCGCAGTGAAGTGAACGTGACGGGCTGGCTCGCGCTGCCTTCGGCGATCAGGTTGGCGCCCATTTGAACTTCGATGCGGGCGCCCAGCAGTTTGACGACGACTCCCGGGTCGATGGCAAGCCGGCCGCTCATTCGCGGCGCATCGTCCAGCAGTCCGCCCGGATTTCCCTGGATGACCAGGTTATCCGAGACGACGTAGGCGATATCGGTAGCGGTAAAACGGGCGGCGACATCGAGCGCTTCCGGCGTCTGCCCGCCCACATTTTGCGTGCGCACGAACAGGCCGTTGACCGTATTGGCCGCCACTCGCGAAACCAGCGACAGCGGCGAGGCGAAGCGGGCGTTCGAGGTCGCCACCAGGGTCAATGAACCGCCTGAGGCGACGGCCGACACGCCCGCGCCCAGGTTGTTGATCTTGTCGGCCGCATTGGCGGCGATCTTCGACGCCGCGTCCAAAGTCGTGTAGGCGATGCCGTAATTTCCGTCGGGCAATTTGCCGGTGGATGCGGAAATTTGCGATGCATTGGTCGTGAATTCAAACACCGCCACCGTGCCGTTGGTCGAATTGAGCACGGTGAAGGTCGATCCGGAGGTCAGCGCGTTTCCATTGGGGAATTGCAGCGACTGTTGGTTGGCGACCAGTCCGGTCGATCCGGACGCCGTCAGGCTGTAGCTCGAAGCCGTGACCAGCACGACCTGCCCGTTCGACGCCAAGGCGATCGTTCCCAAACCCGCGCCGGTGATGGCGGTGGCGATCTTGGCGGCCAAACTGGCCGTGGTATCCAGCGACGTGTACGTTACGCCGATGTTGCCGGACGCCACGTTTCCGTTGTTGTCGAACTCGAACGTAGCGCTGGCGCCGGTGTCGGGATTGACGACGACGAAGGTCTGGCCGTCGGCCACCTGGTTGCCCGCCGGAGCATTGAACGTGCGCGACGACGAAAGCTTGATCGACGACACGCCGGAGACAAACACCTCCTGCAGCGTTTGATTGCCCTTCGTGACCGTCTGGGCGGTCGCCTTCACGTTGCCGCCGGTTCCGAAAGCCGCCACGAACGCGCTGACAATATCCGCGGCCACCTGGTCGGCGGTATCGCCAGGCTTGAACGTCACGGCCACGTTGCCTGCCTGCGGCGCGACGCCGGTGGGACCGAATTCGAACGTCGTATAGGTCATGCCGCCCGCGCTGTTGGGCGTCGCCACCACGAACGTTTCGCCGCGAACGAGTTGGCTGGCGCCGACGGCCACGATGGCTAAGGATCCCGACGAGTCGACGGACAGAATATTGCCGTGGATGTCGGGGCCGGTCCTGTTGTAGTCGGCGACGTAAGCAGGGCCGCCGTGACCGGTTGCTGGATCATATCCCGGGCTGCCGAAGACCGTTTCCTGAAAGCTGTTGGGATCCGCCGACATGGCGGCATTGAAGCTGTTCGTGATCGTGTTGTACGAGACCGTCGGCCGCGAGCCGTCGAGATAGATCGCGTTGTAGGGCGTCGGCACGCCGGAGACGTTAACCGTTCCGCCGGCATACGAGATCTTGGCGTGGTTGACGTCGTTGAGGAAGATGCCTTGCTGTTCGAGATCCGAGCCCTGGTGGAACGCAATGCCGCCCCAGTCGCCGGGCGACGCGGCCGTGACGTTGTCGGTGACGCCGCCGATGCCGTTGTCGTGGAACGAAGTAAAGAAAACCGAGCTGTTCGGCGTACCGAGCACCTGCAGCGCCGAGTTGCTGCGATCGACGTTGGGCGAGCTGAGGCCGACGTTGACGTTGGCGCCTTCCATCTTGAACACGGCCCCGGCGTCGATCATCACCGTCACGCCCTGCGGAACCGTCAGATCGGCGCCGTCGGCGAGAGGCTGGTGCGTGAACTGGTCGTAGCCCAACAGATAGGGCCGCGCGTTGGATGCGGCGATCAGCGAAGGCGTGTTCTGGGCATTGATGGAAATCTGGCCGACGCCCGTCAACACGACCCGGAAGGCGACCGCGTCTCCCGCGACCGAAGCCACCAGCGCTCCGCCCGCGGCGTTGGTCAGCACCGACGCGTTGTTGATGGCGGCCGCCATGGCATTGGCGATGGCCTGCGCGGAACTGCCGGGGGCGATAACCACCGGGATATTGCCGTTCACGACCGTGGCGGCGTTGGTCGTGAACTCGAAGACCGCGGTGACCGTGCCCGCGGTGATGCTGAACTTTTCGTGATTGCCGGCCAATTCGGTCGAGGTGGGCGTGTTGACGATCGGCACGCCGAGACTGCTGTCCGCGCCCGTGTTGCCTTCGATGCGCACGATCTTCGTCGCCGCCAGCATGGCGGGCGTGCCCTTGGCGTCAACGAACGCGGCGCCGCTGACATCGACGATATTGCTGCCGCTGGCCGGCGCGGTAAACGACGGCGAGAGGATGAGCTGGCCGCTCTGGGCGGCGCCTTGAATGGCGCTGTAGATTTCCTGCGCCACCATAGCCGGCGAGTCCGAGGCGTTGATGCTGACCGGAATGTTGCCGTTGGCGACCGAACCGCCGTTGACGGCGAATTCGAAGGTGACCGGCGAGTTGAAGCCATCGCTGACGACGAACGTCTGGTGAGAAGAGACCAGGCTGCCCGACGGCGAAATAATCCGGTCAGAGGCCGCCTGTAGCGCCAGGGAGATTTTGTTATACGGGTTCGCGATGGTTCCCAGCGTCGAGTCGGGAATTGCCGGCGAAAGCTTGTCCACGAAGATCGTGGAGGAATCATTGGCGTCGAACCAGAAGTTGTACGCGCCGGTGGTCCCGTCGGAATTGCCCTGCAGCGTATGTCGCGAGGTCGTGCCCCACGCCGTTAGCGCGCTGGTGGAGGAGGTGAGCGTCATCCCGGCGCCGCCGCCGAGGTTGATCTGGCCGTGGCCATCGTACCGCAGCGTCACGCCGCTCAAGTTCGAAACGCCCGCTAACGCGGACAGCACGGCCTGGGCGACCTGGTCCTGATTGTCGCCCGGTGTCGGCGGGGTTGTGGAATTGTCCGGCGCCTTGATCGAGATGGCGATTGTACCTGGATCGGCCGTCGTATTGGCCGTGACGAACTGGAATTTGTCGGTGTGTACGCCGTCGCTGATCGTGAACGTGTCTTTGTTCTGAATGCCGCCGGCGCCGCCCACGGCGATGTTGGGCACGATCAGCGAGAGTCCGTCGTCGGTCAACGTGCTGACCGGGGTGGGATTGAAATCAAGTCGCAGATCGTAGCCGCCGGAGGTCGTGCCGCCGGCGCCGCTGTTCGGCACGTTGGGATCAAACGACGTGTTGCCCGTGCTTGTGACCGCCACGTAATAGTTGCCCGGCCCCAGCGGCATCTTCACGTACGAGTCGGTTCCGAAATAATCATCGTTGCGCGAGATGATCTCACGGTTGACGCTGTACGTGACCGAGCCCTGCTGGGCGGTGTGCGTCACCGTCAGAGGACCGCTGAGCACGACGCGGTCAAATTGCACGGTGGCCGACGCATTCAGGGAGTGATTCGTGACGTAACGGTTGATGGTCGCGGCAAGCGAGGTTGCCGCGTCGTGCGCCGTGGCGTAAGGCGAATAGAGAACCTTCACCGCCGACGACGTCGATGGGTTGATGACCGTCGCGGCGCTGGAGGACGATACCGTGCCCACGAACTGAGTGGGATCGCCGTCGTAGAGCGTGCCGCCCAGGTAAATCCTTCCGCCGTTGCCGTTGGCATACGTGGCGTTGAAGCCGGCCAGGCCGGCGTTATTGATCGCCGAGACCACTTTCTGCGCCACGCTGTCGATACTCTCCCCGGCGGTCAGCTTGATGGCCACGTGGCCCGCCTGTACCGTGGCGGGCGGCTGGTTGCCGACGTAGAAGTCGAAGGTGACGACATTCTGGCCGTCGCTCAAAACCAGGAATTGGTTGTCGTTGAGGCCGCCCAGGTTGCCCGGAGTCGCTCCGGGCAATTGCAGCGCGAAGCCGGTATTGAACTCGAACGAGACGGGCGGCGAGGCGCCGTCGTTCAGCGTGAAGCTGCTGCCCGGCACGATGGCATTGCCGACGGCATGGGAGCCCGTGCCGGGAAGCTGAACGACGTTCGTCTCGTTGTACAGCGTCAACACGGTGTTCAGCGAGCTGGCCGTCGGGTTGCCATTGGAGTCCGTCAGGCGCTGCGCGATCGTCTCGGCGCTCAACGTGCCGGACGTGGTGACCGTGAACTTGTACATCTGCACGTCGTCGCTTGTCGGACGGTACAAGTACTGGCCGTGCAGGATGTCGGCGTTGCCGGGGAACACGTTCTCCGGCAGTGCGCCGGTGGCCGGATCGACGCCGCTCGACCCCATCACCGTGCCCGGCGGCCCTGCGGTGTCATTTCCGAGGCCCAGCAGATAGCCGATTTGGCGCATGGCTTGCTGGAACCAGGGACCTCCGTATTGACTCTCCTGGCTGTAGGTCGAGGCGTTCATGATGGCCAGCGCCTCTTGGGCCGAGGCGGGAGGCGTGGCAGGGAACGGCTGCGTGGGCGCTTGTGCGATACCCGCCAGCGAGCTGGGCGCCGACGGGTCAAGCGCCTGAACCACGCCCGTCACAATCCCCAGTTGGGCGTCGCCCATGTTCGTGCTGCTGACTTCCTTGAACTGGACGCCGTAATAATTGGCATACAGCTGGAAGATCTCGCGAGCCAGTTGTTGCTGCTCGGGCGTAATCGCGTTGAATAATTGCGGGTTGCCCGCGGTGCTGCCGTAAACGCTAGGGAAGTTGTACGTAATCGTCGGGACGTACGGCGTATCGCCCGGCTGCTGCTGAGCGGCCGTATCGACGTTCTGTTCGATGGGGATGTTGCGGACGCCAGGTCCGACGTTGCCGCCCGGATACGCGGTAACCGGACTGCCAGGCACAGGGCCGATGAACGTGCCCGGGCCCGAGAGAATCTGGTGCGGCGTGGCGTTCAGATCGCCCAGATTGTTCGGACCGGGATCTTGAGAGAGCGTGCTGGCGTCGCCAAACGTCGAGCCGGCAGCACCCACCGGGACGGAGACGGTGGCCGGAACGGAATTGCTGCCGGTGGCGACCGCCTGGTTGTTGCCAATGCGCAGCCGAAACGCCCCGGAACCCATCAGGCTGAGCGGTCCGGCGAACGTCAACTGCGCCATATTGGTGGACGTGTTGAAGCTCACGCTGGCGGGCGTGTAGACGAAATCGTCCGCCGGATCGGCCGTGTTCTGCGTGACGACCAGTTGGAACAAATGTGGATCGAGCTGGTTGACGGTCTGCGGCAGCGGCTGGATCGGCTTGTTGAAATACACGTCGATCATGTTGTCGGCCTGCTGCAGCGCGCCTTGCGCGTTGCGGGTGACAGGCTCGGGAACGACCGACAGCACCTGAGGCGCCGTGTCCAACTGGAAGCTGACGCTCTGGTCGGCGCCGTTATTGAAAGCCAAGGCCGGAACGCTGGCGTTCGTAAGGGCGTCCGGGCCCTTGCCGCGAATCGTGATCTGATAGAGGTCGTCAGGCAGCGTGGAAGCGAAACGGACGACCACCTGATTGGAGATGGAGCCGATGCCGACGTAGCCTGGCTGAATCGTCACGTCATCGGCCGTGTTCAGCGTGTGGTCGGTTCCCGCGCGTACGATCTGGATCCCGCTCAATGTCGACGGGTCGATCGCTTGCCCTTCGTTGAACAGAAAGTCCAACTCGTTGGGCGCGGTGGACAAGGGCTGAGTCGTGACACTCGGAGAGTAAACGACATCGCCGTTATTGGCCAGAATTGAGAGCAACTGCGGCGCAGCCGTCAGCAAGATCCGTTCCTCAAATCGCTCTAGCTGCAACTCTCGGCGCGCGGCGCGCGCCTGGTCGCCGCGGCGGCGGTCCGAGCGCTTCGAGCCGCGTTTGCGATTGGGTCTGGGAGACGACGGATGAAAAGGGTGGAGCGAACGCCACATCCCCATGAATTCTTCTCCTCGTGCGATTCTGTTCCTGAAGGACAGGCTTGGGAACAGCTCTGGCAGAGCCCCTTAGTTGTCTAGTCCTGCCATTCTAATTGCAATACGCAGATATCCTAGATTTGACATTTTGACTGGCCGCAAACTGTCAAATCACCCCGTACAGTCTCAAATTTCGCCCGCTGCAACGCGTGTGCTGCGCCAAGCGCGCAGCACGACCCCAGGCGTGGCAAGAGGCGAACAGCGCGGCTGCCGCATCGACCGCTGGGCCGCGAGGCGTGACTTCGAACGAATCTGTTTCGAAACCGCCAACGCGAACCGGTCGTCAACAGCCCAGGAGCTTTGCACCGAATGCCGGCAACTCTGGCAAGAGTCGCCATCCCGGCGCCACCAACCCTTTGCCGGCGTCCTCGAAGGCGGACCGCCGACATTACCGAACTCGGATGAGCTAAGTTCCATTAAATCTCGCGCTACATCTAAGTCAAGGAAAAAGCGTGTGCTCCTTTGTTCAGCGGTTAGTACAGCAATCGCACGACCGATCCGGCCCCGGGTGCAGGCGGACTGTTGAGGTACTCGGGCTGGTCGACAATGCTGATTTGAATGTCGCGTTCGCTCGCTCCGGTCTGGAACTGATTCAAGTAGTACGCAAGCTCGGCGGCGTTGGGCGACCGCTGCAGGTACTGCTGGAAGAAACCGTCGACCAGGTTGGTGTAGTACTCCTGGCTGCTGAGGAAGCCCAGCACCACCTGCTCCTTCGTTTCCACATTCTGGTTGAGGCGGTTGACCCAGTAGGTGAGGCCTTGAGAGTCAGGCGCCCGGTTCAGTAGACGTTGGTACAGTTGCGTAACCCAACCGGTGTTCGTCCCGCCGGCTGAGGCGAAGAACTCCGGCGAGCTGATCATGCCCGAGACCACGTGCTCCGGACCGCCGTAGACCTTCCAGACCTTGTCTCGCCAATAGGTCAGCCCCGAAGTGTCCGCCGGCCGCAACAGGAACTGCTGGTAGTACTGGCTGATGATCGGGTCGAGCCGTTCGTTGCTTTCGAAAATGCCTTGGGCGATGACGCCCGGCTGTTCGCCGTTGTGCAAACGCCCGGCCCAATACTGCAGCCCGGAGGCATCCGCATTGCGGTTGAGCACTTGCTGGTAGAACTTCTGCACGATGGCCGCTTCGTGCGATTCGAGCGTCACCGTCACCGGGCTGCTCGAGGCGGCGCCATCGACGGCCCGATAGGTGAACTGGTCCAAACCTTGGAAAGTTCCATTCGGCACGTAGGTGAACGAACCGTTGGCGTTCAACGTGACCTGCCCATGGGCGGGCTGCGAGACCAACACGGCGGTCAGCGTGCCGCCCGTGTTCGGGTCGCTGTCGTTGGCCAGCACGCCCGCGGCGACGGCGGCGAAACTGGCGCCGTAGTTGACGATGTACGTTTCAGGGTTCGCCGTGGGCGCCTGCACGACCGAGATCGTGAAGCTGTGAGCCACCGAAGTGTCGTGACCGCCGTTGGCCGTCCCGCCGTTATCTTTCAGCACCAGCGTGATGGTCGCCGAGCCTGCGGCGCCCGGGGCCAGTTGGTACGTCAGCGTCCCCGTAAACGGATTCACGGCGGGCGCTACGGCGAACATGCCCGGATTCGTATTCCCCGTCACCAGGAACGACAGCGTCTGGCTCGATTCGTTGCCGGCGCCAGCCGAGATGTTGGTCGCCCACTGCGGGTAGGTCTGCGTTGTCGTCGTGCCGAGCAGAGCGTTGACGTTTGGACCTGCCGTGAACGTCGGAATCTGATTGACCGGAACGACGTTAATCGTCTCCTTCGCGCCGGCCGAGGTCTGCGTACCGTTAGTGACGGCAAAGTAGAAGGCGTCGTACGTGTAGTCAGGTGCGACACTGCCGGCCTGCCCTGCGTTCGGGACGTAAATCACCTGATTGCTCGGGCTGGTCACCGCGGTTGGCGTTGTCGTGATCTGGGCGCCAAGCGTCGTGCCGTCGCTGGTCTGATACAGCTTGCCGCCGGCGGGAAGGCTGGTGATGATCGCCGTCAACGCGCCGCTGTTGCCGACGCCGTTGACGCCCGTCAAGGTGATCGTGGCCTGAGAGCCTTCGTTGAGGGTCGTGGTAGCCTCAGTCGCGACCGGCTGGGTGCTTTGCACCGTAACCGTGAAGGTTCTGGTAATCGTGTTTTGGCCCTTGCCGCCGGAAACGCTTCCGTCGTCCTTCACGGTGACGGTGATGGTCACCGTGCCGCTCTTTCCTTGAATCGGCGTAAAGTACAAGGAGCCGGTCTGGTTGGGGCTGGAGTAACTGATCGTCGGATTGGCAATGATCGCGGTATCGCTCGACGCCGCGGTGACCGTCAGCACTTGCGACTCGTTCACGCCGGCAGTGATGCCGGTCAGCGCGACTTGCTGCTGGCCGGCGTTGTCGAGCACGGTGAGATTGGAAATCGGATCCAGCGTGGGCGGATTGTCGATCGCCACGATCGTAATCGTGGCGGTCTTCGCCGCCGAGGTGGACGTGCCGTTGCTGGCCGTCACCTTCAGCGTGGCGATGCCAAACACGTCCGGATTGAGCTGATACGTCAGCGTGCCGCTGGAATCGATCTGCGGCAGTTGGGCGAACAAGCCGCCGAACGCGGGAAAACCGTTATTGGCGTCGGTAACGGTAAACGTGACGGGACCGGTTCCGCCCGTGCCCGGCGAAATGCCGTAGGCGAAACCAGGTACGGTTATCACGCCGGCGTTCGTCGAATTGGGATTGACCGTGTCGTTTTCCTGCGTTGAGGTATTCTGCAGCAGACCGAACGACGGCGCCAACGGAATGGGCGTGACGCTCAAGCTGGCCGTCGCGTTGCCGGTGCTGTAAGCCGATCCGCCGCCCGTGGCTCCGGCCAGGGTCAAATTGACCCGCGCGCCGGCGCTGGCGTTGTCCGTTTGATCCCACGCCTGGAACGTCAGCGTCACCGTGCCGTTGAAGTTCTGATTC
>DASZUP010000980.1:0-3341 GCA_035547635.1 Pirellulales bacterium | reverse complement strand
GCCGCAAGGCGCTCGCTCTACGGATCGCACCGCGACAGCGCTAACTTGATCGGCCCCCTCACGCCTCGGCGAAACGCTTGACCGCGGCCGCCTTCAGTCCGCGCAGATCGACCTTGCCGGTCCCCAGCACCGGAATCTCCTCGACCTGATAGAAACTGTCGGGCGAAGGAATCCACAAGTTCGGCAGGCCGGCTTCCGCCAGTTGCTTGCAGATGTCGTCGGGCGTTCTCTCCATGGGAGTGTGCAGGACCACGATGCGCTCGCCCTTTTTGGCATCGGGCACGGCCGTGACGGCCACCTTCAACTCATCCTCGCCGGCGGCAATGATCTTCTGCAATTGCTCCTCGATCTTCAGGTGCGGCACCATCTCGCCGCCGATCTTGGAAAAGCGGCTCTCGCGCCCCGTAATGCGGATGAATCCGTCGTCATCGATCACCGCAATATCGCCCGTCACGTACCAGCCGTCGCGAATGGCCTCGGCCGTCAAGTCAGGGCGCCCCAGGTAGCCCTGCATCACGTTGGGGCCTTTGATCCATAGCATGCCTTCCTGGTTCGGACCCAGGGTTTCGCCCGTCTCGAGCTGCACGATCCTGGCCGTCACGCCTGGAATCGGCCGGCCGACGGTTCCTTCCTTTCGCATAAGTTGCGAGCTGGAAGCGGCGCGGCTGTCGGGAATATTGACGGCCACCAGCGGCGAGCATTCCGTGGCGCCGTAGCCTTCGACCGGCCGCAGGCCGAACTTGGCCTCGAAGGCGTCGCACAGTTCGCTGGGCAACTTTTCCGCCCCCGCCACGGCGACGTCCATGTTGGCGAACTCTTCCGGCTGGCAGCGTTTCAAGTAGAACCGCAGGAACGTGGGCGTCGAAATGATGATCGTCGCCCGATGCTTGTGGCACATCTCGCCGATCCGCCGGGCGTCTCGCGGGTCGAAGTGGTACACGCCCTTGGGCGGCAAGGTCAGCACGGTCCAGAGCGTGGTCGTAAAGCCGAACGAATGGAAGAACGGCAGCGCGCCGGCCACCACGTCGTCATCGTTCAGTTTGACGAGCTGATCGATGGCGTCGACGTTGGAAAGGATATTGCGGTGCGAGAGCATCACGCCTTTCGGCTCGCCGGTCGAGCCGGAGGTGAAGATCACCGTCAACAGATCGTCAGGTTGGATCTGCTTCAAGCCCAACCAGCGCTCGAGCAAGCCGATCGGCGTGGCGTAAACCTGCAAGAACGCGACGAGCTTGTCGAGCGGCTTGACCCTGTCGCGAAAGTCTTCCAAAAAGACCAGCTCTGCATCGAGCTTGAAATTCAGCTTGTCGATCACGCGGCGCGTGGTCAGCACGTGCCGAATGCCGCATTGGCGGATGCAGGAGTTGATGGACTCGGCCGACATGGTGTAGTTCAGGTTGACCGGTATCCGTCGGGCCAGCGGCAGCGCCGCGTTGGCCAAACCGCCGCCGACCGAAGGCGGCAGCAGCAGGCCGACGTATTTTTCGTCCGCCGCCAGCACGTCGCGGGTCAGCAGCCGCATCAGAATCAGGCTCCGCAACAGCACCTCGTTGCCGGTCAGATCCTGGTTGGTCGTGTCGGCCAGTTTAGATCGGCGACCGGCGCGGCGACATGCTCGCAGCATGGCGCGTGGCAGAATCATGGGATGCGACTCGCGTTGTTCCAAGGCTCCAGCCTCCCGTTTCGCGACCGCCCGGCGGACCGAGGCGAATCAATGCGTGCAAGCGCGGGCGTCGCGGCAATTTTCTGAAAGAGAAAAAGTCTTTCCCCCCTGCGCGGATCAAGAATTAAAAGATACTGCCCCTCCGAGCGGCGAGATAGAGCGGAATTGCGCGGCGGAGCGGTTTCATGCCCGGTGTGTGCGGCCCGGCGGCAAAGGCTCGGCGCCTGTCGGGCCGCTGTGCGTTCCGCCGTCTGCCCGACCGCTAAAACTCGCCTTGTCGCTTTGCTCGCCGTCCCGATACATTGCTCACTGTTGAGGTGATCGAACGTGCAGCAAAGGAGTCTTGAATGGGCCGGCTGGCAATCTTTCTGACGGGCGCCCTGCTGGGCGGCGCAGTGGTGTATGGTTCGGAGCGGTATCACGTTCTACGGACCAACCGCGGCTGGGAAACCGTGCCCAAGCTATCCGCTTCGTTCAACGAAACTTACGTCGACGTGCGAGAGTTCACCGCCGCCGATTGGGCCGACCATCAGGGACTGGCCGCCGACGTGCTGAGAGCCGGCAAGGAAGATCTGATCAAGGCCGCCGTCGTCGACCAGGTCCGCGAGAAGGTGGACGGGTTGCTGAAAGAATTCGGAACAGGCGACTCGGGTTCCTGAGCTCTCGCTACAGGTCCTACGACCCGGCGTCGCAATGCTCCCACCGCGCCGTCCGTTCCGGCAGTTTGCACAAAACCGTCAACTCGGTGCGCAAGCTGAAGTTCGCGAATTTCAACGCTCGATAACCAAAGCTGCAAGACGTCTACAATCGCGAGCGGGACGTTAGCGGCCGGCGAGTTCCGCCGGACGCATCGGCCGCGGCCGTCTCTGGACCGTGCCGCGGACTGGACGCTGCGCAAACTATATGCGTCTTTCTCGGGCTGCAGGGAGAGGAGCCGAGCGATGGAATTCAATCGCAATCACTATTTCATGGCTGGCATCGTGTTGCTGCTGCTGGGCATTCAGTTGCGGATGGTCGACGCATTCGTGCTGAATGAAGGAACCACCCGGCTGCTGTCGCAGCAGGCGGGCGGCGCGGCGAATGCCGCAGCCAGCATCTTGCCGTCGATCGGCCCCGCGGCGCCCCGCAAGACCATCCGGCCGCCCGAATGGCTCGGCTGGGCATTGATGTCGATCGGCTCCGTCCTGATCCTCCACAGCCTGGCCATGAAGGCGCCCGGCGGCGGCGACCATTAGCCCGGAGCATTCATCGGTCCGCAGCGTGTTGGGCACTGCGCCAACACCAACCCGAAGCGCGAGCGAGGCGGAAGATATGTTGTTGCCTCGCTAACGCTTCGGGTTGGTTGTTGCCTCGCTGACGCTTCGGGTTGGTTTTTGCCTCGCTCGCGCTCCGAGTTAGTACTTGCCTCGCTGACGCTTCGGGTTAGTGGGAGCTGACGAGTATTCCGCCTTGAGCGGCGCCGCTACCAGGCCCGATACTCGTTATGCCCGCGGTTCGTCCGCTCGTTGGAAAAGAATTGCGAACCGGTCGCTTTCTGCAAGCGGCCTCGCATGCCGTTGAAGCGTTGCAGCCGGATCGCGCCGGCCGTTGCGTCGAACATGCCGTGTCCCGGCGCCGTCAAGCGCACGTGTACCAGAGCGTAAGGGCTGAGGTCATTGCGAAACTCGGGCGACACGGC
>DASZUP010000979.1:0-2582 GCA_035547635.1 Pirellulales bacterium | reverse complement strand
CCGACCCCGAGGCTCGCAAGCGGCACTTGGAGACGGCGCTTGCCGAGTTGCACGGCATGATCGGACTCGAATCCATCAAACGCGACGTGCAGGAACTGGTCAACTTTCTCAAGGTGCAGGAACAGCGCGCTCGCCACGGATTGCCCAAAACCAGCGTCAGCCTGCACATGGTGTTCTGCGGAAATCCGGGGACAGGCAAGACGACGGTGGCGCGCATCGTGGGACGCATCTTCGGCGGACTCGGCATTCTGTCTCGCGGCCACCTGGTTGAAACCGATCGCTCCGGGCTGGTCGCCCGATACGCCGGCCAGACGGGGCCCAAGACTCACAAGAAAATCGACGAGGCGCTCGACGGCGTGCTGTTCATCGACGAGGCCTACAGCCTGGTCGCCGAGCGCGGAGAGGATCCCTTCGGCGGCGAGGCGTTGCAGGCCTTGCTTAAACGGGTCGAAGACGACCGCCAGCGGCTGGTCGTCGTGCTGGCGGGCTATCCGCAGCCGATGGACCAACTGCTGGCCGCCAATCCGGGCCTGTCTTCGCGCTTCAACCGCCGGCTCGAATTTCCCGATTACTCAGCCACGGAATTGTCGCGAATCTTCCAGGTCATGTGCGAGCAGAATCATTACACGCTGCCGGCCCTGACCCGCTTGAAGCTGCTGCTCGGTTTCCAATACCTGCTCGACGAGCGCGACGAGAGCTTCGGCAACGGGCGTCTGTCTCGCAACGTGTTCGAGCAGTCCATCCGACGTCTGGCCAACCGTATTGCCGACATCGTACCGGTCACGGCGGAGCTTTTGACCAAGATTGAGCCGGACGACGTATATTTCCCGGACGTACCTCAACGCGTATTCGAGCGACTCGACGACTCGGCGCGCAGGCTCACGATCGCTTGTCCGGGCTGCGACCGGGGCATCCGTTTTCGGGCCGCCGTACTTGGCCGCCGCGTCAAGTGCAAGCAGTGCCAGCACGCCTTTCAGCTTGATTGGGGGGAGTTGCCAAGCGAGAGGTGACCGGCGTCAGACGCTTGCTGAGACTTTGAAACCGGCGGCTTTGCCTTGCTACGTTCCCCTTCTTGCCCTTCTCTCTTCCCTCCTCTCTCCTCCCAGCAGGGCATTGGCCTTGGCTGGGAATTGCGTTTTTGGTACGAATCGCCCCCCTGTGCTGCGCGCGCGGCGCTCTCCTTATTTTCAACCGAGACGCGAACATGAAGAAGACGATCTTGTTGCTGGTCCTGGTGGCCGGCGCAGGCTACTACCTGCATTGGTATACGTTCACGACGGAAACGGAAGGCAACACCGAGCACGTTCACATCGTGATCGACAAGGAAAAGATCAAGCAAGACGAACAGAAGGCGCTGGAAAAGCTGCGCGGCGAAGGCGGAAAAGTCCTGGAGAACGCCGCCCAGCAGACGAGCTACAAGGCGCCGCTGAACGAGGGGCCCTATTCGCCCAACCCGTACTCAGAAACGCCGCCGCAATATCAACCGCCGCGAAGCGGCACGGGCCCAGCCGTCGGCAATCAACCGGCCGTGCAAGTGGTCCGCCAGCCTGAACTGCCGCAGGGCTATCGTCCTCAAGGCGGCTACGCGCCCCAGCAGGATCCGTACTCGCTGCCCGATGCCTACACGCCGCCCGCCGAACCACGCCGGCCCGTGCGAACGGCCGCCCAGGATTTGGACCGCGGCTTCCACTAAGCGGCTTGATGAACGGAGCCAGCGCCTTCCCGGCTGGCGCCCAGCCCAGGCCTTCCAACGGCCCCTCGAGCGCGTCTCGATGGGGCCGTTTTATTTGGCCCGCCGACGTTGCCGCTTGCGCCCCCTTGGACGGAGCTGTGCGGAACACGAAGAATTCAGGGCCGTCCGCCGCCGCCTTGGGGCGAAGATTTGAGCTCGCTCGTCGCAGGGGGTAAGATGCCCGGCGGCGTTTGCAGCAACAGGTTTTACGGGCGAGGGCGACTGCGATGGCGACGCGACCGGTGGCAGCAACGACGCTGTCGGAGATGACGCACGGCCACGAGGCGGACCTGTTTGCGCTGCTGACGGTCAAGGAAGAACTGACCACGCGCGACGGCAAACCGTACTTCAAGGTTGGTTTTCGCGATGCATGTCGCGAAGTGACCTTTCCGATCTGGGCGGATTCTCCCTGGGCGGAAGATTGTCGCCGGCAGTGGACGACGGGCGTGGCGTACAAGCTGCGGGCCATATATCGTGAAACGAACTACGGACCCCAGTTAGAGATTCGCAAAATCCGCGAAGTCGTCGAGGCCGACAAGAGCGATGGCTTCGATCCGGCCATGTTCCTGCCGCAATCGCGGTTTGATCCGACGGCCATGTTCGAGGAATTGTTGGGCCTGGCTCGAGCCGAGATCGCCGACGCGGCGCTGGCCCGGCTGGTCGAATCCATGCTGCAGGAAAATCGCGAGACCTTGCTGACGCTCCCGGCGGCGACGCGGAACCATCACGCCTTTGCCGGCGGATTCCTGGAACACGTACTGAGCGTGACGCGGACCGCGATCTTCCTTGCCGCGAAATACGATGATTATTACCCCGACATGCAGCCGCGGCTGAATCGCGGCCTGGTCGT